>JBNJLU010000181.1:0-4688 GCA_050591185.1 Candidatus Nitrosocosmicus sp. | reverse complement strand
GCTACTCCTGTCTATACTAACGCTACTCATGACTCTACTACCTCTACTCATGACACTACTACCGCTACTCCTGACACTACTACCGCTACTCCTGACACTGACAAAAAAGTGGTTAGAAAAGTTACAAAGAAAAAGTCTGCATCAAAACAATAATTTTATTTTTTAGTAATATTTTCTAAATCTAAATCAATTCATTGTATTAATTTAGCTTCAATATCCTTTAAATGTGATATTTCCTTTATATTATTATTAGTTTCTGGCTCAAAATCTAGGAAATTATTGATTGATATAAATTGGTTTAGAGGGTCATAGGAAGAAAATAGCAAATTGGTTGTTTTGATCATTAAATGTATTTTTGATAAATTGCCTGGACCTGAAATTATATTTATTTCATTATCGGAGTCATTTGAAATTTTTTCGGCAGTTTTTATAAGGCTGTCTATCCTATCAATTTTTTCTTTTGCTGGATAAATAAAAATACAGGTTTTTTCTATTGTTTTTATTTTGGAATTATTGCACATTGTAAAAGATTTACTAAAAACGTCTTCTATGTTATTGGATTCTTTACTTGTAGCGATTACATTAAATTCATTTGGGAAACCTTTACCGCAAGATGTGATGATAATATCTTTGACCGCATTGTTTGTAATTTTAAAACATTCTGGAATTGATAGTTCTGGATTATTTTTAAGAAAAGAGTTATTATCTACAATTATGGTTGAGTTTGAATATTTGTTAATGAAAGACAATGAAACACCGGAATGAAAAATTCTTCTCTTTTCAAATCCAAATGGCATTATTACAAAACTAATTATCACTTTATCTCCAATTTGATGTAACATGTTTGTTAATGTTGGAATTATGGCTATCCCAAATTTAGATGCTAAATTTCCAATAATTATAATATTGCTAAAAGTGTTAATAATATGCGAAATTTTATCTATATTCTCTAAAAATGATTCTCTTATTTTATGTATTGTGGGGTTAATCCATGAGCCAGTGTCTATCGTAACATTTTTTTTATTCTGATTAAAAACTTTTTTTGGATTCAACAATAAGTATTCTGCTGATTTAATTTCTTTAACAATATCGAGTGTAATTTTGCTTCCAGTATTTCCCACCCCGATGAATAGGGTATTGTCTCTGTTATTATTAATACCCGACAAACATAAATTATAACAACTAGTAGATAAAAACGTATTAGATGAAAAAAATTGATTGATTATCAATATTATATGATTTGAATCCCTTCCAAACTATGGGTTGAGTATCCTGTTACCCTTACCATAATGGTTTTCCCTAGTGTAAGTTTGTTATCATAATTTGTTAAATCCATAAGACGCAGATCTCCGTGAGTTTGTAAAATTTTCTCCATATTGTTATTCTTGGTTATTGTTTTTGTTGATATAGTTTCAATTGGATTTTTTATAACTATGGATTTGTAATATTGATTTCTGCCCTTTGGGTTACCCATATCAATTTCATCAATAAGAACTTGTCCTTCCCATCCTAACCACCTTGAATTTCTTTTTTTTGCAATATGTTTCATAACACTGTGCAATTTTTTAGATCTTTCTGTAATTATTTCCTGGCTGATTCTTTTCATTTTTGATGCTGAAGTGCCTGGTCTAGGGCAGAATTTGGATGAATTTACAACATCTGGCTCCGTTTCTTTTATCGTTTTTAATGTTAATTCAAAATCCTCGTCAGTTTCTTCTGGAAAACCGGTTATTATGTCAGTAGCTATTGTCATATCGGGTATTTTTTCCCTGAATTGTCTTACTATTTCATTGAATGTTTTTACTGTGTGTCCCCTCTTCATTTTCCTTAGAATCTTTTCACTGCCACTCTGAACCGGGATATGGATAAATTTAAAAATTTTGTTGCTTTCTGAATATGTGCTTACAAGATCTTTTACCCTGTCCTTAAGATACATGGGATTCATCATACCGACTCTTATCTTGAAATCTTCATCTATTTCGTCACATATCTTTAACAGTTCCACAATATTTGTTCCGATGTCTAAACCATAACAACCATTGTCTGTAGATGTAAGCCATATCTCTTTGGCCCCATCTTTTAGATCATGTTTTATTTGTTTGATTATTTTACCTATTCTATAACTTTGGAGATCTCCTTTTGCTAATTTTGTTTGACAAAAGGAACACTCGCTTAAACACCCTGATGCTATTTCAACAATACTTATTGTGGGGTTTATTCTAAACCTTGGTAAGTTTATCTTTTCTATTTCTGAATTTTGTAGGGAAACAATTTTTTGTCCATTCAAAGTTGAATTAACAATTTCAATGGTTTTATCAATAGAATTAGGACCCATTAAACTTGCGTTAGGATTTATCTTTTCAACTAATTTTTGATCGGCAGAGGGAAGACAACCAGCGATTACTATTGGTTTGTTGTTCTTTGATAGGTTTTTAATTCTATGAACCATTTTGTGTTCAGTTGTATCTTTAACCGAACAAGTTACTATGAGATTGATATTGGCCGCATCAGAATTATTTGCAATATCAAACCCGTAGTTTCTTAATTGCCCTGCAATCATTTCCATGTCTGCAAAACTAGCCGAACATCCGTAACCTTCAATCCAGAAGCTTGGATTTTGATTTTTGTCGGTTTTGGTTATTAATGTTGATAAATCTGATGTTAAGTTATTTTTTTTGTTATTTTTGTTTAATATTGTAATATTATCAATCAACTTTGGTTTTAATGACCTAAGTTTATAAATGGAGTTAAAATTCTCATTGATCATAGCCATACACCTGTTTTTATTTAATTACTACAATTAATAGCAGTTTCTAATGCAATTAATTTTTTGATTATTGTATTGTTTATTTCAGTTATTACCAATAAGAACTCATATTCTTTTATACTTTCTTATTATTGTTTTCTTTGTATTTCACTACAAGGTTAATTGAAAATTATGGTGTCATCATCATGTATTGGTAATTTGTAATCCCTGAATCCTTATTGTTAAAATCCAACAAAATTATATGTTAATTAAATGTAAAAAAAATATCTATTGTTTATGCCATCTAAAATTTCAGTTTTATGCCCCATTCCTTTATGAAAAAAGCTAAATCATTGACCTTGTACCTTTATATCAAGTAACATTTTTACGATTTTTAAAATAATGGTTGTAACTGGTAGTCCTTTCCCTTAACAAATATTACTAATGAATATTATATGATGAAGGGAAATGAAAATAATTTCGAATAGTTCTGTAATGATAAAACAGATATTTATAATCGCATACTTGACTGGAGTGTTATGGTTAAGGCGTAATCCTTTATCCTTAGTTTTCACAGCTATTTCGCCTTTTTCTTTATTATTTATTTTATTTATTGTAAGTAATGGACAATACGTCCAATTTGCTGTTGCAGGAAGCTTGGTAATGGCTTTGGTTGGATATGGCCTATCTTTAGGTCAGGATATTTCACTTTATAAACTTGAATATAAAATGCAGGATATGTTTGTAGCTTCTCCTGTTTCTCCATTAACATATATGCTCGGTCTGGCATTTTCTGAATTATTATATGGTTTGCCTGCGTTGTTGGTATTAGCTGCGCTAGCTGTCTTTTTTTCAACTTCTATTTCTTTTTTACCTCTTTTAATTGTAAATATTTTTTTGATATGGGGGACCATGTCTTCTATAGGTTTTTTTCTGTCTTCCCATATGCTACATATGAGAAACGCTACACAACTTATATCATTTGTAAATGTTCTTATTGCAGTAATACCTCCTGTTTTCTATTCTATTGAAAGGTTGCCTCTGCCACTTCAAATAGTATCTTATTTTGTTCCGACGACTCACGCTTCATTAATGTTGCAGTATTCTATGGGGTTTCCAACGCCGCAAGAATGGTCGATTTCTCTTGGTCTAATAGTCCAAATTTCGTATTTGATCTTCTTTATTATTTTAGCAAAGAAAAAGGCTTTGTGGAGGGAAAATTAATCGATTTGGTTTTCTAGGTTTTTTGGGCAATGCGATCTTTATTGTTTTGGAAAATTTCTCTTGTTGCTTCTGACAGTTTGTATACATCCTCCTTCTCATGAGCATTAGAAAAAGCGCCCATCTTTAAAGGTAAAAAGAATATGTTATGTTTTGCAATTAATGCGAATTGATAATTAAACAGTAATTCGTTATTTGTTAATGCTGAATCTACTGCATTATTTATCTTCTTTACTTTATCATTTAAAAAGTGAATCATAAATAATGATCCGAACCCTGTTACTTCTACGTCTATTTTTAGTTCTTTAAATAATTTAGATAATTCGTTTCTTGCCAAATCTCCAAGTGAATTTATTTTTTCATAAACGTCGGGATTATTTTTCAAAAACTTTAGGGTATTGTAACCCGCAGTCATTGTTACTGGGTTTGCTGAAAAAGTTCCTCCTCCTATTGAACAATACATACTCTTATCATTCTTATTTGTCACATCCGCCAAACTCATGATTTCCTTTTTACTGCAAACAGCGCCGATGGGGAGGCCTCCCCCTATGATTTTACCGAGAGTAAATATGTCAGGTTCTAATTTGAAGTAATTCATTGCTCCACTAAATGAATGGCGGAAACCAGTAACTATTTCATCTAAAATTAAAAGACTATCGTTTTTCCTTGCAAATTCCTGTAATCCTTCTAGATAGCCTTCATTGGGTGTGATGCATCCTGC
>JBNJLU010000180.1:0-4699 GCA_050591185.1 Candidatus Nitrosocosmicus sp. | reverse complement strand
ACCATTTTTTCATTGAAAAACAACAATACATCCCCAAATGGAATAATCTGTACAAATTCCGTTGATATTACAACCGCGTCCGGATGTGCAATATCAAACATACCATTAGTATACGTAGAAAAAAATAATTACGAAATATTAAAAAACCATTATAAGGAAAAATGCAAACACAGCGATGATGTAGTGCTTGATGCGGAAAACGAAAGCATTATTCTTAACTAGGACAAATCTATATAATCCGGATTTAAACAATTAAAATATCTCGACATATGGCTTTCGATGGGCGAACTGACCATCTTAATGGGATGAGGATAAAAGTCCATATGTCGAGATAGAATTTGGTTTGCAATTAATAATGCATCTCATAAAGTAACAGTGATTTTTGTGATTGCATCCAATAACGAAAGGACATGGATACTCGCATACAAAACACTTTTGTATAATTCTTTTATAATTATAGTATTGGCCAAAATTTGCCCTGAGTGTGGAGGAAGTTTAAACTTAGATTCGGTTACAAAAAATCTCATTTGCAGAGGATGCGGTCTTTATGCGCCCAGAGAAAAATTTGAGGAATTACGTGAAAAACTAAACAACAGTGAGAAAAGAAATGAGAGAAAAGATGAATATCTTGATTGGTGGCAATCTTCTAAAAAAGATAAAAAAAACCAATTCTAATTTTTATGTCATTTTGTTTCTAGCAAAAAAAGGGTTTTGCAAACGGAACAAACCTCATTGTTTGATATATTACCGCATTTAGTGCATGTTTTCTTTAGATATGGAGATGAATTTTGTTGGTGGGAATTCTGCACTAATTTAGAAATCCTATTGACAGAACTATAACAATTATACTTTATTCCAGGATGAAGTTTTTCCAATTCATTTAAAAACGTACGAAAATCAGACCTAATGCTTTCGTTCATGTATGGACATTCTTCTGCCTGAAACTCAATTCCGGAATTAAACGCATAAAAAACAATTTCATTCTCATAAAGCTCTAGAAATGGTTTTATTTTTTTTAATCCACCGTCATATTCAATAGGTGACGGGTTAGGGCGCATTAACCCTATCCTATCAATATCGCCAGAAAATAAATTTATCATAAATGTTTGAATGTGATCATCCAGGTTATGCGCAGTGGCCACTACATCAGCGCCTACAGATTTTGCCGCCATATCAATTGCCCTTCTTCTGAAAGTTCCACACATGGAACAAGAACTAGTTTTCTTTGAAGGTCTCCTGAGCATTGCCTCATCCATGCTCATACCAAACAATTCTTTGTAGCTAAAGATCTTAAATGGGACTTCAAGTTTTTTGCAGTGATTTTCCACTATACAAATAGACTCGTCACGGTAACCTTCTATTCCCTCATCTATAGTTATTGCTACAACATCGTTACGGTTGCTTTTTTTTAAAATTTTTCTTAAAACAGATAATAGTGTAAGGCTATCTTTTCCTCCGGATACCCCTACGGCTATGCTTTCCCCATAACCAATCATAGAATATTTCGAAATCGTATTCAGAGTTTTGTGTTCGATGGATTGTAGGAAGCAGGTTTTACACAAAAACTCCCCTGAGTACACCCTCTTAAATACACTATGGTCCCTTTTACATTTATTACAGGTGACTAACAATATAATGAGAACAAATAGATCAATTACTTAAAAGTTTAAATGAATAAAAAAAATAGTCAATAAAAATATAGATTATCTTCGAGTGGAGAATGATTTGGTAAAAGAGATCCATGCATTGAAAGCGTTTGTGCTGTATTCGTTAAAAGCATCGATTGCTTTATTATAGAGTTTCATGTTTTCCCGAGTATTGTCAATTGTGTCAAAATTATAATTATTGCCCGCATTGAACGCCCTCACAAAATTATCAATATTTTCATTTGATTTTTGGAACAGTTGTTGATAAGTTTCACTAGGTTGTGCTTGAGATACATTTACAAATTCTCTAATAAAGTTTTTTTGGTGAACAATAGTTTTATTTATTGCATCTTTAGCCGATTGGATAGAATCCAATTGGAAATCAGAGACAGACTGTAAAAATCTTGGTTGAATTTTAACATACTCATCTATGGATTTAATCATATTTTCTTTGATTGCATCAAGTGTTCTTTCCATTGTTTGCTCGGTCATAGTTACATAAGAATCTACATTTTTTTCTCTGTTATCGGAATTATTTGAATTATTAACGTTATTTTGCTGATGGCTCATGATTATATTAACAATCTATCCCTTATAAACCTTACCAGAAATAGCCATTATTTTCCAATAAAAACCATATATAGGTTAATTACTTTAAAAAAAATTAGATTTTAGTTCCGCAATTTGCACAGAACTTTTGTGATTCGCTTGCCTGTACACCACAATTGGTACAAAATTTGCCACTGCCTGAGCTGCTACCATCATGTGATACCTGCATTGCCCTCTTTTTACCTCTACTTTTACCGCCGGCAACAAAGAATGCACCTGCAACTCCACCTATGATAACAGTCATGATAGCAATCATTATCACGGTATTATCCAAGTTGGTTCCTAACATTGCAGTACCTGAACCATAAGCACCTTGTTGTTGAGCATTAGTAATTTTTTCTCTTGCTTTTTGAAGTTGTTCTTCAATTGTCGCACCGCCTGAACCTGCAGGATCAGAATATTGCGCAAATGCGACATGAAGAGATGGTAATACCATGAATGTACCTAGTACCAATGAAAAAGCCGTTAGCATTAAATGAGCCTTGTTCATATTAAAAAATTACTCAATTAGGAATTATATAACTTTTATGCTAAACAAAAATAATAACATTTAAGACATACAAATTTTTTATATTAGATAGAAAGAAATGGCGCGAACTCATGCTCATACACATGGAAAATCCCACACGATTAGACCAACCTCCAAAAACGCCCCTTCATGGGCCATCGCAAATGAGGAGATAGTATCAAAAATTGTAGATTTCGGAAAGGATGGACAAACAGCAAGCGAAATTGGCTTAAGACTCAGAGATGAATTTGCCGTTCCATTAGTAAAGCCGATATTAGGAAAAACCATTACACAGATTCTAGAAGAAAACAACATAACCAAAACTATGCCTGAAGACTTGGAAAGACTTGTTCGCAAAGCATTAGGATTGCAAAAACATTTGAGCACTCACAACAGTGATAAAAGAAACGTAAGAGCTTTAGAACTGATCGAGGCAAAAGTTCACAGGCTATCAAAATACTACAAGAAAAACTCGAAAATACCAAAGGATTGGAAATACAAATCAGTGATTGCAAAGCTAGAGTAAGAGAGTATGGAGGTTAAAGAGCTAAAAAATAACTTATTTACCAAAAGTCAAACACTATTAAAAGAAATAGAGCAACAAAAAGATATTTTTATTTTTTCAAACTCTACTGTCGATGGGATAATAAGCGGATCCATTATCCTAAAGTCAATTTTCAATAACAAGGGAAACGCTGCTTTAAGATGCTCAAATGAAAAGATTGAGGACACCTTAGACGCAATAATCAAAGAAAAACACGATTTTTACGTGTTTACGGATTTTGGTTCACAGGTCATTGACATTATCGACAAGGCACTCAATGAGGGCAATTACCTATTTATTAACATCGACGAGATTACCAAATCAAATAGTAACACATACGATAACATCATAAACCCATGGTTGCATAACATAAATGGAAAAGAAGATATAAGTTCAGCAGGTTTATCCTATCTGCTTACCAAAAACTTTGACAGAAGTTCAAATGACATGCTGTATCTGCCAATAATATCTGCAATTTCAAAGGACCAGGATGTGGGTGAAAACAGGGCATTGATAAGCTTAAACAACGAGATTTTACAAGCTTCATTTAAACTAAACATAATAGAACAAAAAAAAAGGTTGACTATTTCGGATATAGAGACAATGGAAATAGCAAATGTTTTAGAAAACAACATTACGCACTATATCAAGGAAATAACCTGGAACAAAGAGTCAAGTTTAAAAGTAATTGAAGACTCCCATCTATCAACAACCTCTACTACCAGTGATGCAAAGGCATTCAACGAGTTGGATGAAAGTGAATCCATCAGGCTTCTAAATTCCATTGAGAGATTTTTACAAGAGCATTCAAAGATAAACGATAATAAAATAGTCAAAGGATTGCTATTCGGATATAGTTATATTTTGACAAATGAGGAAAGTGAAGGTTTTTTAAAAAACACCAGATCTTTTGCAAAGGTATTAGATTGTTGCCTGAATGCCCAAAGAACCGGGCTAGCCTTATCCCTGTGTTTGGGGGACAGGGGCAAAATACTAAAAGACGCTCATGATCTGGTTTTGAAACACAATGAATCGATAAAGAAACTAAGTTCTCAATTGTTCCGCGAAAAATGGAGATACCATGACAATAAAGAAACAATATTCATTAATGGCGAAGGAGTTCTGGACACACAAAACGTTAGTTCATTCATATCATTTCTTGAAAAATCGGTCTCATTTGCAGACAGGTTAATATGTTTAAGATTTCTGGACACAGAAGAAATCTACAAATGTATAATAATAAAAACCAAGTTCTGTGACTTTAATTTAATGGGCATAACGGAAAAGATAAGAAACATGTTAAATAATGAGGAGGGTGTTAAAGTCATTGATAAAAATAAAATAGAAATTGATGTCTCAGTTAGTGGTTTAGAAGACTTTTTATCAAATATA
>JBNJLU010000179.1:0-4732 GCA_050591185.1 Candidatus Nitrosocosmicus sp. | reverse complement strand
TTTTTCTTCTTTTCATCCTGCTTTGAGTTATTGGGCAACACTAGTTCTACTAAAAGGATCTATATAGCTTATTTGAAGAGTAGTTATTCGACACACCACAACAAAGCACTTTTGAATCCATTTTCAAAAAGATAAAGGTTTCTTTCGACAAAACAAGATGTAGTCATTTCAGATGTTCTTCTTAAAGACGACCTGGAAAAACATATCCACAAACTTTAGCCAACATATTCAGGTAAAGGCAATCTTTTGTTTCCTGTGTTCTATGGTAGATAAAGTATATTCAAGCTATGGATATTTTTAAAGTGAACAGAGCACGTATTTTAATATATTAATTCTTAAAGTAGTTATTTTTAATTACTAATTATATTTATTTCCCATAATAACAACTTTTATTATTATTGATTAATCATCAATTATTTTGCAAGTATTTTTATAGATTTTTCCAACACTTGGAGCTTTATTGGCTCTATCAAATACAGCATCCTTTTGTCTTTAAAAAATTGCTCCTCACAACATGTTTGTGTGAGAGAAGTAATGGAACTAATCATCAATATCGATGCATTAGGAAAATTATTTAACATCTTTTTAGATGTTTCGATACCTTTTTTAATATCCAATAAATTATAGTCAATTATGATAACATCTGGTTTATATTTTTTATATTCATTCAAAATATTAGTAATGCTAGTATCAGTAAAAATAATGGAATATCCTTTCATCAATAAAAATTCCCTGTAGAGGTACAAAAGATCTTGTTCGTCTTCTATAATAATAACTTTTATCCTATTGCCAAAGATCATAATTTTCAACTTTCTAAATGTTATCCCTATTAATAAGTAAAATCCATTGTTTTTATATAGATCCATTATATAGCATAAAAAAATCTATAGTAATACAAAATCATTATTTTTTTAAAATTAATATGTAATTCATTGTATGTTCAAAACGTCATGTCATAAGAAAATATAGTTTAAATGGATCTAGTATAGATTATTTCTAAATTAATTTATTTTGTTTATCCCCTTTTATAAAATTAATTTTATAGAATAAAAAATCATAGTAATAATTTCTATTATAATTTCATGTTGATTTTAGTTTTGTAAATGGAATAATATTCTTAAAGGATATGAAACAGATGACCCATTTGAAACGATTCGTGTAATTTACACAGAATGTTTATTTTAAATCAAGTTTCTTGATTTTTACCATTAAATAATATTTATTTGCTAATTACCACAAAATAGCTTTGATTCATAAGTAAATGACATTGATGAGCACATGTTATAACCATCTAATGTCAAGATAACAAAATGGTTAGTAATATTAAATGAAATGGTGTACGCCTGATAGGTTAGTATAATAAAGTTATTCTAATTGATTTTGCAGGTGGAGGTAAAACGCATAAAGCTAAATATTCGGAATTTATTATCCTATTAAAATAATTACTAATATTATTAATATTGTATTAGATCCAATGTAAATTTTAATTCTAGTATTTCCTTTTTAATGGCAGATACATCAGTCTTATCTTTTGTATATTTTAATAGTCTTTCACATGCTTGGATTTGTGCCAATATTATATCCACCTTATCCAAACACAAAGTATGTGTGGGTTCTACAAAATAATATGCAATTCTCTTATTCTTATCGCAACCACTTGTCTTTGCTTCTATTATAAACTGTGTTTCTGTTTTAACAATATTCATTTCTTTGTTTTCACATCCCCGATTTATTTTTGTTGAATTCTCTTTTTATGATTATGTAGTCTACATGATAATATTTATTATGAAAATGATTCACATTGTGTATTGTAATGTAAGTATCATAACACATACAATTGTAAGTGCGCAATTAAATAAAAAACGTTATCTATATAGAATATATACCTCTAATTAGTAAATATTCATCAAACTTAACTAATTCATAAAAGTTTAAAAGTTCAAATGTATTTATTTTTATAAATCTCAAAATGCTTTTTTAATTTCAAGAATACTCACATTAAATTTCAATAGAATTTTCAATTTCCAAATCCATCACCTAAATTAATACAACATGGCTATAATAACTGATATAGAGAATGTCATTAGACAAGTAGTTAATCCTATTTTAATAAAAATATTCGTTGGTACCCTAAAAGTATCTGAATGTACGGTTTTAGGAGATTTAGTAACAGAATAATAAATTAATGGAATTGCCAGAAATCCGATTAAAATAGTAAGACTAAGAATAGAGGTAAAAAATGTAATATAAAGAAAGTTGTTTGCATTGACATCTAAAGTAAAAACGGCAATTACAAGGTACATCAGTACGAACAAAGCAAAAATACATAGGACACAACTTGTAAATAATAAATAATGACAATCGTCTTTAGTATTATCTTTTTTCAATGAAAACATTAGCATATTAATTAACATCTAGAATAAAGAGTTGTACTATAGTAATCACATAGACATATATTTTCTACATGATGTGGATAGCAAATTAGATGTCATATTTAACATTTTTAACAATGAAAAAAAACATAAATATAAAAGAGAGTGATATAATTTCAATTGCAAATTTCCAATAATTATAAAATGAAAGATAGGAAAGATTGCGGTATTCTTATAGTAGTTGAGGGTGTAGATGGTTCAGGAAAATCAACTCAAATACATTTATTAGATAAATGGCTTAGGTCAAAAGGATATAATGTTTTTTTTACTGAATGGAACTCTTCGTCACTAGTTAAAGAAATCACATCCAAAGGCAAGAAAAAGGCTTTATTAACTCCAACAACCTTTTCTCTCCTTCATGCCACAGATTTTGCGGACAGGTATGAGAAAAATATTTACCCATTATTGAGAGCAGGATATATTGTACTTGCCGACAGGTATATCTACACTGCATTGGCAAGAGACATTGTGAGAGGATGTGATAGAAAATGGGTGGAAAACATCTACGACTATGCCATCAAACCAGATATAGCATTCTATTTTCAAATACCAATTGAAACAGCAGTTGACAGAATCATCTCAGGTAGACCAAAACTAAAGCATTATGAGGCAGGGATGGATTTGAAGATAAGCAAAGACGAATACGAAAGCTATAGGATATTTCAAGGTAGAATTGTTGATGAATATGAATCAATGAAAAATTCAAAAAATTTCACAGTAATTGATGCAACAATGGATATCGAAGAACAGCAGGTTCAAGTAAGAAAACATGTTTTAGAATTATTACATAGCAAAAAAAATGTTCTAGACAACATCCATTCATAATAAAACACGGCTAACTATAAGAAAATGGCGACTTTGAATGGTATTAAAAAAATCAGTCAAAAAGAACAATAAAATAAAATTTATTAGTTCCGGAATAAAGTATCTCCAAGACATAGAAATAAAAGGATCTTTTATTGTAATAGAAGGTCCCGACGCTTCGGGAAGAAGCACCCAGATACAAAAAATAACAGCAAAACTTGAAGCTGAGGGACACGCAGTAATAAATGCGGGACTGAGAAGATCGGATCTTATCTCCAAAGGAATCATAGAAGCAAAAAGAAATTTTTTGGTAGGAAAAAAAACTATGACTCTCTATTATGCGGCAGATTTTGCAGATCAACTAGAGAACAAAATCATTCCAGCACTAAAATCGGGTTTTATTGTAATTTCTGATAGATATGTCCATACACTCATAGCAAGAAGTTCTGCCAGAGGAACAGATAAAAACTGGCTGCATAATTTGTTTAGTTTTGCCATAAAACCAGATCTGGTATTTTATTTGGATGTTGATCCATACAATTTGATACACAGAGTATTTCAAAAAAACTACTCCCTGGATTACTATGAATCAGGAGCAGATCTTGGGATTACCAACGACATTTACGATTCATTTATAAAATATCAATATGCATTAAAAAAAGAATTTGAAAAGATGAGATCAAGATATAGCTTAATTAACATAGATGGAAACAAAAACATTGAGGAAGTATACCAACAAATCCAAACAAAAATAGATAATTTTTTGATTAAAGAAAAAGAAGCATTATAACAAATTTGTTTATGTATGTAGGAGGCAACATTAAATAAAAAAATATAGTATTCTAACTATGTAGAATGAATTTTAAATTGTGTTTTTTTTCTTGTTGATTAAACTAATTTGTTATCATTGAGTAATGTTGGTCATGTTATCATTCATCATTGTGCCATTGTCCATGGTCATGGTCATATTATCATTCATCATTGTGCCATTGTCCATGGTCATATTTTCTTGTGCGAATGCCATTGGTGCTGTCATCCCTACAACAAATGAAATTGCTGCTATGATACTTACGATTGCAATTAAGTTTAATTTATACATGTAGATTTAGTAATAGTTTATCACTATATAACACAATTGTTAATCAACTATATGGTGGTATAAGAACTATTAACATACATTTTATATTTTACTACATAATAATTTTATTAAAATAATCTGTTTTCCATATTGTACATTGATTTTTCATTCAAAGATTATATATGTCCAAACACAATCCTAAAAAAAATAAATATTTTAAACTTTATTGTGATTCTCAATGAAAAAAGGTGCATAAAGAAAAAGATACAAAACACCATATCCTATTACAACGAGAATATGACGACATGCTTATTTTATAAAAGAAGAAACACATTACAATTGGCTCTGTTCACTTAACGCTAAAGCTATAGATTGAAGATGCCTATTTCCATTGTGATTGGTAGAAACAGGACACCTT
>JBNJLU010000178.1:0-4734 GCA_050591185.1 Candidatus Nitrosocosmicus sp. | reverse complement strand
ACAGTAGCATAAGTAAGGTTAGGCTTTCTGACCTTTCTGTTATTAATTCTAAGTCCATCAAACGCCTGTGGAGAAGTAACTTCATGTATAAAGTGCCTATCTATATAAATCAATGACGGATCTTTGTCATTACCTGGATACACCAAATGATTGTCCCAAATTTTATCATAAACGGTTTTTACCAAATATTAATTATAATAGAAAGAAGAAGTATAATAATTATTTCATGATTTTGTGCCAATTAATAATGCTTAAATGTAGTCAAATATTATTTTGATATAAATGCATACTAATGAGCAGATTAATGATAATCGCTATCCTCAGCATATTTTGGATCAGATTAAAAAAGGAACAACTACCTGTGCTATTACATGCACCGATGGGGTAGTTTTAGCAGCCGATACCAGAGCAAGTGCAGGTTTTTTCATAGCAGATAGAAACGTTATGAAGATTCAAAAGGTAGACGATCATTTAGGCATGACTATTGCAGGAGGTGTTGCGGATGCTCAAAATCTTGTTGATACAATGAGATACAATGCAAATATATACAGACTATCCAAAAAAGAATTAATTCCGGTAAGTTCTGCTGCAAGACTTTGTTCTAATATATTGTTTAATCAAAGATATTTTCCATTTTATGTTCAAATTATTATGGCAGGGTTTGATCATAGAGAGAGAGAGGGAAAAATATACAACATAGACTTGTTTGGGTCGATGACCACCGAAAAGTTCATTTCAACGGGAAGTGGATCGCCAGTTGCTTATGGATACCTAGAATCAGAATTTAAAGATGGAATTAGTGTAAACGAAGCTTACAAAATTGCAATTCAATCAATAGCTGCTGCAATTAGAAGAAATGCAGGGACTGGAGATAGCATAAATGCCGTAATAATAGACAAAAACGGATATAGAGAGCTAACCAAGGAAGAAAAAGACAGCGTAGGCGCTAAATTTTAATTTATTTATTTAAAAAATAAAAGATCAGAAAATAATTTTATAGATTAAGTGGTAGTATCAATAAAATCCTCAATTTTTAGTTCCATATGTGCTGGAAAATCTAAAGATGGCAATAGCTTTTTCATAAAAGGGTCAGCAATTATATAGGCAGTTTTGAAATGGTTACTTTTTAGAAAAGAATTAAACAATTTTATAAATTCTCCATAGTCCTCAGGCTCAAAATCTGTCGAATGTCTAGAAAAAACATTATGGGAGGCGGGATAAATATCGGAGATTTCAACAGGAATTAATCCAAAAAAAGGATTATAAAGACACACTAAAGATAAAGAATATTTATCAATTATATTTTTAAAAACAGAAGATAAATAAAATGGTCTTATGCCTTGGTCAGGATAAAGCAATATAGCGTCATTATAAAGCGATTTATAGTTATTTATCAGCATATTACGAAAATTTTTTAATTCAGGCCTATACTGATCTATAGGTTCAAATAAATAAATTGCTTTTTGTTTAAATATGGGAGTGTTATTTTGCAAATACTCAAAATTTTTAATGGTATATATTGCATCCATTAATTTTGGGTGGGATCGGGCTTTTTGCAAAACATATTCCCACAGTCTTCCGTCAAATATAGACTGTTTTACAAAAGATACTTCTTGTTTGAGAACAAAAAGGTTATGTTTTGCCAGATTCGTAATTCTAGTTTCCCTATCTTCATTTAACAATTCTTTAACTGTATAGTAAGAACAAACAGGACAACAACAAGGAAAATATGACATTGCATCAAGTTTCAAAGTTCCATGAGAATGCATATAGCGATTATCTTTTGCATATAAGATATAGGACGCAGAGTCAAAAGTATCACATCCTAAAGCTACAGCAAGAGGAATGGTTAATGGATGGCCAGCACCGAATAAATGAATGGGTTTATTGGGTATAGCCAATTTTGCTGTTTTGATAAGTTCCGCCAGTATAGAAAAATTATAAGATTCCATAAGTTCTACCGGACTACCTATTGCAAAAAATTGAAATCCCATTTTATCCAAAACAGATGCAGAATAGGTAACTAGATCAAAATGTTCCGCCCCCTGAATGGTTCCAGTCCATATCTCCCCTTTAGAGGAAAGGGAATTTGAGTCAATACTACTACTATTATTATTATTATTATTTTCAATTATTTCAACGGTCTCTTTTATATTAGAAATAGTTTCATCTACATAAGATTTAGCAACAGAGTATGGCAATCCATAACCTGTAGGTTTATCCAATGGAATAGGAATATCACTACCTATATCAATTTCAAATTGAGCCATGGTCGAAGGTGATACCCCAACTGATCCATACTCAAGAACTTGATAACCTCCAGAATCAGTCATTATAGGCCCGTCGAAATTTACAATATTATGAATTCCATGTTTTCTAGCTTTATATTCAGATTGTTTAAACGCAATATACGCATTAGTTATAATGCAATTAAATCCAAGGCTTTTTAAAAAATTTGGACTGATTTGTTGTTTAATTGGGTGAATTACAGGTATAAAGGACGGCGTTTCAAAAGAACCATGTGGGGTAGTTAATTTTCCAATTCGAGCAGCTAAATCTGTACATTTCACCTCAAATAACAAGATTAATTCTTTGGCTCCTTATTGAATTCATCATATATTGCTTTGACTCTAGATGCCGCCAACCCAGAGCCCTCCTCTATCCCTGTTTCCGTAACCTTAATTTTATCCATTACAATTATAGCGCATATATCCTCTCGAATTTTAACTAAACCAGGAAATACCCGAGACAATCTATCAGCTAGGGCCTTAAGATCAAATGGTTTTTCTAATAATTTTATTTCTTTAACAAACAATCCATTTACCATTAATTTTTGAATTTGTTGAGAGTCAACGTTATCCAATATCAAATCAAATTTTTCGCTTAGTCCGACCAAAACTCCAGAATAATTTTTATTATACGAAGTTTCAATTGAAACCTTTTTTCCTATAAATTGTGAACTTTCTTCAGCAAATCTTCTTGAAATTAAAGCAGCCATGATTCAAATGGATAATATCTGAAGGTATATATATATGAAATTAGCTTATTTTTTGACTCATAATAAGAATTTTAGCATTTGAGGATCATTTTGGACTACAGGCAACCAATCTATCATGCCGAATTCTCTCAAGTTTTTATCAAAATACATCTCAACAATTTTTTGTGCAGACATAGATGGGAGAATTCTTTCATTTATTTCCAATTCAGCAACATCTGTTTTGTTAAACTTTTCTAAAAAATCATACGATATAATACCTAAAATTTCAGATATCAAATTATCATGAATCTTCTTTTCTGAATATGATCGACTCTCATATATTTGTCTAAGTTCATATGGAGACCTTCTCAAAACTACTGCAAAATCTACTAACAGTGGGTCTACAACATATGGAGCAAGATGACCAATTATAATTGCATCAGCATATTTATCTGAGGAAAGCATCAATTTTAACAAACTAAATGTTTTTTTGATATCCACTTCATTTTTATATATAGGAGGAACCAAAAGATTTTCGGATAATATTACTTTGTTTATATCGAGAATAGGAATCTCGCCCAATAGTTTTGAAAGTTCTTTAGAAACGGTATGTTTTCCTACACCAGGCGTTCCAGAAACTATTATTTTCAGATCTAACGCCCGCTCTCATATTTTTAGAATATTTTAGCATTCCACCAAAAGTCTAAAGGATTGTTTTAAGAATAATCATTAAAGACATTGTTTACATAATCTGTCAATTCATCTCTCAATTTAATTACATTAGATCTTTTATCGCCATCTAAATTGGTATGAAGTAATGCATCCAATCCTTCAACTAAATATTTTATATTAGAAAACGTTAACAAAGTTTTATGATCATCGTAATCAACGCTGTCTTCCACGTCAATAATGCAATTTGCAGATTGTTAAAGTTTATGGTGAAAATAAACAGATGTCATAGAGAATGTTATTTGGATGTAATGAAAATATCGATTATATACTATCTTTCGTTAATTCGATAATTAACATACAATATAGTAGAAAAATTAGATTTAACTTTAATATATTAATATTCAGCAAAATATAACTATGATAAAAGAGTGTGGTATAATTTTCATTAGTATATTCATACTAATATTATTATTTTCCCATACTATCCCAGTTAACAACAACTTTGATGCATTAGCACAAAATTCTATTGTTTCAAATCCGCCTCCAAACATAACAAACACTATTGGCGGAATCAAAATCATTTCTCCCGAAAAAGGATCTAATGTACCAATTGGTTTAAACAGTCCATTCATTATCAAAGGAATATCCAAGGATACTGCAACTACTGATTGTCAAGTTTCAGTAATTGTCAATAACGTAAAACCATACCAAAATGCACAGCCTATGAATAAAAATGGTAATGAGGACTATTCTGAGTGGCAATTTACTTTAACAAATAACTATACAAACATTATGGAGGGAGCAAATAAGATCACATCCAAGTTTTCTTGTTTAAATAATCCACAAAGCTCACATTATTCTGTAAATGTAACAGGAGTGAACTCTTCCCCTGCCGTTACCTCCCCTGCCGTTACCTCCCCTGCCGTGTCCAACGTTACCTCCCCTGCCGTGTCCAACGTTACCTCCCCTGCCGTTACCTCCCCTGCCGTTACCTCCCCTGCCGTGTCCAACGTTACCTCCCCTGCCGTTACCTCCCCTGCCGTGTCCAACATAAAAATAAAACAAACAACATCACAAATACAATC
>JBNJLU010000177.1:0-4755 GCA_050591185.1 Candidatus Nitrosocosmicus sp. | reverse complement strand
ATAGGAAGGC
This sequence comes from Candidatus Nitrosocosmicus sp., assembly GCA_050591185.1. GTDB lineage: Archaea > Thermoproteota > Nitrososphaeria > Nitrososphaerales > Nitrososphaeraceae > Nitrosocosmicus. The sequence goes on along the minus strand of JBNJLU010000177.1, from coordinate 4,745 downwards.
CAGTGAATCACAAATAATTAATCAACGGAATCCCAGCTAAATAGATTGAGTTAGGCGACAAAGCAGTACAAGACTTCAAAAATAGCTGATGTTCATGCCTGAAGTAAGGATTTATGGTTTTTTTTTGTATGTGCTAGCTATAAGAATAACATACAACAAATCTAAAAGGAAAATGGAGGTAAATAGCAAAGGCAATGCAAAAGAACTGTGTGAAACCGGTTCATCCAGATAAAAATGCAAGCTTGTCAAACCTGTTCCCAAAAACTTAAACACTGCAATGAAAATTGACTGACCTCTCAACCCGTCTCCCCTTTTAAAACACATAACCACGAATAGCATTGACATCAAAAGGTTCTGCCCAAATGCAGCATATACCCCTTTTAGGTCACCTAGGAATACAGCGCCAGACAGTACTGCACCAAATGCGGTAATAGTCAACAATCCAAACGCAGGATATGTTTTCCTAGATGACAAACCGGAGAATTCGTTTTTATGGTATTTGAAAAACTGGAAAACAATGATCGCGTCCAAACCAAACTAAATATAATTTATAAATAATTGAGGGTGAGAGGAAGGCAAAACAAAGGAGAATATGAATTCCTAGGAGATGTTGACACATAACGCTATTAACGGCATACCATATGTTCTGTCTTTAAATCCCTTTGATATTATGAATAGATAGGTGAGTATCCAGAATATTCCACCAGCCACTAAAATTATTGATTGCATATGCTATATCTGATCTCCATCAAACACCCAAAATCATTTAAAGAAATTATTATATGTTTACCTAAACATTTTATGGGATATTTCAAAACATGGAAAAATTGATTATTTTTATCAAAAAAGAAATGCATTGATTTGTCTCCGGAGCGTCCGAGTCCCCAGAGATTAGTTATAAACAGATTTAACTGAATCAATAGAAACACAAAAGGAAGAATACGGCTTAATTTTCCCTTTATTGGCAAGATTGATTACGAGTTTCTCTCTCTTTTACTTAGGAGCATTACAGTATTAGATATGATAAATCATTTTAAACAGAAAAGCCTTATATTCATAATTCAATATCTATAAGAACCAATTAATTATATATAATGGTACATTGGCATCAGGTTTAATTAAAAAGATTCCATTCACTTTTGAATCACATCCCACCCGGTCCACACTTATAAGGATACTAATTATGGTGACCCCAACAATAAGAAATATTCAACAACTACCATAGATAATAGTTTTATGAAAATAAAACATTTTGAATTATTTATCATTGCCAAAGTACCATTCATATAAAGCAAACTCAAAGCCGTTTACAAATATTGCTTGAATCCATATCTTTGCCAAATGCAATTCCAAAAAAAGAATCTCATGTCAGATGAGTAAAATTAGTTTGGTACAATTTATGACGATATGACGTCATGATAAAACTGAAATTCAAATTAATGTTGTCGGATAGAATTTACGCTTCACAAAACAGTATTGCAGTTGCTTTAAATAGGCTCAGTCGGTATTGGTTCCCTTTGCGGGTTTTGATGTGTTATCTTTGGATCGTTCTGCCAGTTTCCAACCCAATTTGATCAAATACGGAGAAAGAAATGTGGATATTATTGTTATTGTGCCTATTATAGGTAAAATAAAAGGACTTACAACTCCTATATCTATCCCCCCCTTTGCCACAATTAAAGACATTTCTCCACCTCGAGAGGATGAAAGAATGACACCTGTTTCAAATGCGGTATTTTTGCCAAAGCCTTGATATCTGGAGGAGAGATATACTATGATGAATTTTGCCGCCGATGTAACCCCAACTAACACCAATGATGGAATAATGAATACAGGTATCAAATTTACATCCATCAACGCACCAACTGATACGAAAAACAATGCAACAAACATGTCTCTTATTGGTGTTGTCAATATACTTGTAACGGCATGAGACTTTGATTCAGCAATTAACACACCCGCAAAAAAGGCTCCAATAGCAACAGATATCCCTAACAGATTTGAAATGTATGAAAACCCAAAAGCAAGACCTAAAACAGCGACAACTAAAACATCACTTTGATTGGTCCTTGCTACAAAATCTACTAATCTAGGTATGACTCTAGATCCAATTATTAAAACTCCTGCAATAAAGGCTACTGTCAAACCTAGTGGCATTACAATTTCAGTGAAAGAAATTTCCCCAGTAATACTCACTGATTGAAGAAGGGCAAATATGGATAATATAACAATATCCTCTATTATCAAAATACCTAATGTAAGATAGGAAGACTCTTCCCTCAGCACCTTCAATTCTTCCAATATTTTCATTATAATTACAGTGCTGGATACCGATAATGCTACAGCCATAAATATACTATCATAAAAAGAAAATCCCAAAGCCTGTCCTACAATATAACCTGCAATTAACGTCCCTATCTGTTCAACTACTGTAATTATAGTTGCTTTCTTTCCAATACTTTTTAGCTTTTGTATTGGAAATTCCATTCCAACAGTAAATAACAATAGGATTATTCCCATTTCTGCAAAGAGATTTAAAACATCCGTATTACTTATGAGGCTGAATGGAGGAGTGTTAGGACCAATTATTATGCCTGCGCCTATATAACCAAGAATTAATGGCTGTTTGAGTTTATAAGAAATTATTGTCATGACTGATGCGATTACCATTATTATCGCAAAGTCTTGCAAAATTTGACCAATTTCTATAGCCACAATTAAAATTCATGTTAATATAATATAAATAATTGTAATTGTGTTAAATTATATTTAAAATATTCAAAGATTTTCTACAACATATTATAATGCGGGATAGTTTGAAAGAGGTTTAGAATGCCGGAGAACAAATTAGCCAAGGCATTAAAATCAAAGAAAACAGATCATACATGAATTTGGTGGGTTGGAGCATTTATGAAGGGTCTTGGATTATGGACAGCATATTGAATTTCAAAAGAGAACAGTGTTATTTTTGTTGAGAATGTATTGCAACATCATAAAACAGCACAATATTGTATGCAAAGTCTAGACATTCAAGTAATCCTTTAATGCAGAATTTTAATAATGGAAAATCAATCAATCAGAATCTTTATCCTGTAACTCTTGTCGCATTAATGTAGCCAAGGACTCTATACGTTCTGAGAAAGGATGAAGAATTTGCACTGCCGTCAGAAATTCTTTTTTACTAAATTGGATATCACAATAGCATGGTATTGTGGAAATGACCTTCATTCCAACTTCCCTAGATAGTTTATCTTCTGTATCTATTTGTTCTCTTTTCTGATCCTCGGCTTGTAATTCTTGTTGTTGTTGTTGTTGTTGTTGTATTTTATTTTCTTCAGATAACAGAGACAAAGGACCATCTTTTTTGTTGGTCCTACTAATGATGTTTACGTTATTTAGATTTAAAAGATTATTCCCAACATTTTCCCTTTTGTTTATATTAGGCATGCAATAACCCGCCACTTTATTCCAAATGAGAAAGGATTTGGAACCATAGGTGGTGAAAGAATGGTAAATTTCATTAACCATCTTTTTAGTGCCTTCTATATCTATATCACCCATCTTCAATGTAAGGAAAAACACATCAGCAAGAGCTAATGCATTCAAAGACCAGTATCTCACACCAGGACTTGTATCAATTATTATATAGTCGGGATCATAAGTTTCGATTAATTTTTCCCTAAACATTATTAACTTGTGAAATAATTGTTTTCTAAAATCACTGTTACCACCTTCAAGTTTGATAAAATCCTCTTTCCTAGATGCACACAGACCTACAAATAATTTTCCATTTGATAATGACTTATCACCATCCTCCTTTTTGAATATTAGAGAGGAAATATCTGTAATTACATCATCGAATTTTGCGTCACCGTATAAATAATCGTTTATCCATTTTTTTGGAGTTATTTCAAAATAGGTTTGTAAGCTAGGGGCATAAATATCCAAATCTAAAAGACATACGCTATAGCCTTCTTTTGCCAAAAAGGCAGACAGGTTTGAAGCTATAGTTGTCTTCCCCGTTCCCCCTTTATAGGAATGAAAAGCAATACTATATGTCATATTTTGCAAAATACACATTTAATATGGTAGTGTGTAATATAAAATAACATCGCTCACTTTTAAATTTGATTTACCTATTGTTTTTCCCCAACTAAAGTATTTATTTGTTTTAAAATCTTTTCAGCACCCAAAGTCTTTTTAATGAAATGAGTTTTTTCGGATATACCATACAATTCCCTAAGAGGCTCATAATTTGTTCCTCCAGATGTCATAAAAATAACTTGCACCCGATCATCTTTTTTTCTTATTTGTTGGCTTAGGTCAAATCCGCTTATCTCAGACATTTCAATATTAAGAATCACAAAATCATAGTATCCGGAAACGAATTTTTGTAACATCGTCATGGGATTGTCATGTACATCAACCCGGTATTTGCCATTAGTCTCAAAAGTATTTTTTAAGGATGATGCAAAAGTCGGAGTATCATCCACCATAAGAATTTTTCTTATGTTATTGTTCCTTTGGGATTGCGTTAAAACCGGCAGCGTAAAATAAAATGTTGCCCCTTTTTCTTCCTTATTATTTTCGGCCCAAATCCTGCCACCATGTGATTCAATGATGCTTTTCGCTATGAATAATCCCAGTCCAATGCCTTTACCAGATTTTGTTATGAATTTAGTAAATAATTTTGATAATATTTGTGCGTCTATACCTTGTCCCATATCTTTAACACTGATTTGGAT
>JBNJLU010000176.1:0-4759 GCA_050591185.1 Candidatus Nitrosocosmicus sp. | reverse complement strand
ATTTGGTGACAGGTTTTCCTCTCTAAACATTAACCATCTCTGTCGCTCATCATCTGAATCAGCTACCTCAACATTGATAATCATGTCATCAATCTTTATTGTCCCTGTTGAAAAATCAAGGTTTCTGTTTTTAATATCTGATGGAACAAACACTAATCCCAAAATTCCTATTATTATGGAAGAAACAATTATAGGAACAAGAAGGGTTATTTTGTTTACCACATCTAATCATTAATAAAAGTAAACCTATTTTAATAAAAATCATTAACAACATAACACAAAATTAAATGAAAAATTGGGCATAACCAAAATATATTTTTAGATATTATATTTGAGATTCCCCACAAGCTGGGCATAGCTTGGTGACCTTAGACATTTTTGAACCACATTCAATACAATATCTAATTTCGTTTTTGCTCATCAAACAATATAGACATTTACTTCTAATATATTATTTGCATTGAGAGTTGTTGATCAATCATGTTTACTAAAACTCCAAGTAAGTTTGCCGTATGTTTTGATCTATCACCATTACAGACAAAGCACTAAAATCTTTGTTTTCCAACGAATCCATTTTTCCTTTGTATACAGTCTCTTTTTCATTGTTGGTTAAGTTTTCAAATACCCAAACATCAATTTTCGAAGTATCTATTCCATTTTTTCTTAAAAATAGAGAGATATCAGAAGGCATGAAGTTCTTGGATGGATTTGATGGCCATGGCCGAGGCACCAATATTATGCTTTTACTATCTGTTACGGATTTTACAAGCTCTATTTTTTTTTCTTCAATATCTCCTGTGATATGAAATGTTATGATTGTTGCCTTATCCAACGGTACCCTAGATTTTGCAGATGCAATTTGTATTGAACTGATACCCGGAATTACTTCCACATTATCGTCCCCAAAAAGATCCAACAGCCTATCCACCACTTCTGATTCGGAAAAGTTTGCATCACCAGTAAAGGGAACAGTGCACCGATCATTATCATTCATCAAATCATTGAATACATGTTGATATATCTCCTCTTGATTTTTCATTGTTATTTCAAAAACTTTTTGTATAGATTTATCGATAACATGCTCAATTGTAGATAGAGTGTACTTGTATCCTACAATAAAATTAGAGTTTTTGATTACTTCTTTTGAATAGTCTGTAAGGTATTTCATTGAACCTGGACCTACGCCTACAACAAATAGCTTTTTTGTCAAATCCAAAATAATCAGTAATTCGAATTGTTATTTAAATTCTAATAACCTATGAAATTTAAATTGAAATATAGGAAATATAGTCTAAAAACCTAAAACTAAAAAATATGTTTTAAAAATAAAAAAAAATATTTGGATGGAAGCTTAGCCCTCTTCCCAGCCTTTTGTAAAAACGGCGTTTTTCTTTAATGGGATTGGTTGTCCTGGAGTATAGTCCATTGGTCTCATCCAGAAAATTGCTTTTGTTGGACAAACACCAATACACGCACCATCAGAAATACATCGTTCTGGATAAAAGACAAATGCTTTACCTCTTTTCCAGCCTTCAACAGGTTTTACTCTCAAAACATCTGGACCAAGAGCTGTACAAATTTCTACACATAAAGCACATCCAATACAATGTTGTTCACTAATATCCGGAAGAATTGCAACTGGCATCTAATTCACTGAGGGTAGTTTTCCTCTAAAACTATTTAAACACTTTGGCATTTTATAACAACGATATAAATTATTCACAATAAATCATTTGGGATATTATCTATCATGCTCCATTCAATTAATGCGCCAACAAACAACATAACAGTAACTAAGCCAATCTCAACAAATAAGTATGTTATAGATTTTTTTGATACACTCTTTTTTAGAATCTCATATAAAAAAACTCCCCCTCTGGAAATTGCTAAACCATACGATACTAATTCCAAAATCCCAAAAGGTGTAAGAAAAACTATCAATGGATTGGCAAAGTTAGCATTGGACAGATTCACTATTGAATTAAATATCAATCCAGTGGAAAACGCAGAAAAGCTCCCTACAACTATACCTAAAATAGGAATAAACATAACTAAGGCTATTTTGAGGTTATTTAAAAATATACCAATTTCATCAATACCCTGTATTTGATTCTTAAAGTTTTCCGATAATTCTTCAGAAAAAGATTTATCTAATTTGATTGAGAATCCCAGTTGAAAAAGGCCTAAGAACAAGAACATAGCCAAAAAGAAAAAAATCAGCCTTTTTTTAAAGTTAAATAACATCTAACCATGATATTTTTATATGGATATAAAAATTTGTCATTGTAAAGATTTAAAAAATATCTTTTAAAAGTGTAATTGGGTAGTGACGGTTAATAATAATTTATCTAAAATAATTTCCCTTGTTACAAGTAAAGGCTTTCAAATTCATCCTGAAGCATTAAATTTAATAGAAGGCTTTCAAGAAGACTTTTTCAAAATAATGGAGGACATCCTTAAGGAAAAAAAGGAAAAAAAGGAAGAATCCATGGTTATAATATCAGATGATATAAGGAATTTTGTAAAACTTTCATCATACAAAATACCTAAAGAAGACAGTAATGACAACAACGGTAGAGGCAGATTAATGGCTTCTAGAACATCAACATCAACAATAGCAGATCATTATCGATATAATGAGGATAAGGAAATAAAGACAGCTGAAACCATTTTATCAATCAAAAGAGACGGCATTAACAAATATAAAGAAAAAACAGACGAAAACTTCAAAATTATTTATGATTCAAATGACAAAATCAATAGCGGAGAAGGTGTAGAAGGTTATACATCATTATTTAGGAGTAGGTATGAGAAATCATTAAGAATACTCTCTTTAAGGCAAAACAGCAAAAAGATAAAGAAAATAGAAATAATCAAACAGCTCTTCAATCAACCAAAAACAAACACTAATTCAATGTCAAAAGAAAACTCTAACAGCTCTTTGTTTGCAGCGGGATTGATAATGAATAAGGAAATAAGAAACAACAGCTATAACATAACTATTGATGATCAAACAGGATTATTAACAGCTACTACTTATGATGAGGATTTAAAAAAACAGATTTCCATGTTGACTGTGGATCAAATGGTTATGATCGAATTTGAGAACGGCTTCAAAAAGAGAAAGAACACAATAAAAAATCTATATTCTTTGGATGTTCCCGATAGAATTGCAAATAAAGCAAAATCGGAAGTATTTAGTATATTGATCTCTGACTTACACATAGGAAGTAAGTTTTTTATGGAAAAGGAATTCCAAAATTTTTTAGATTGGTTAAATGGAGATGAGAACAGTAATAACGGCATTATTTCTAAAATAAAATATATTTGTATTTGTGGTGATTTAATTGATGGAATTGGGATATTCCCAAACCAGGACAGGGAACTATTGGAAAAAGACTCTTATTCTCAAATGGACCATGCAATTAAAATTTTATCTAAAATACCAAAACATATGAAAGTATTCCTAATTCCAGGCAATCATGATTTAGGGAGAAGAGCGTTACCCCAGCCATCCATACCAAAAAAATATGCGGAGAAACTGTATTCCTTGGACAATATTACCATGCTAGGCAATCCCTGTATGATAAACATGGAGGGGATAAAGATACTGATGTTTCATGGACAAAGTTTGGACGATATTATAGCATCCATACCAGGCCTAAGCTATTCTAAGCCAGCAGAAGCTATGAAGATATTACTAAAATCAAGGCATCTGTCGCCAATATATGGCCAAAGGACTCCCATAGCCCCGGAGAAGGAGGATATGATGATAATAGAGGAAGTTCCGGATATTCTTCATTCGGGCCATGTCCATGTAATAGATGTGGATAGATATAAGGGGACATTGCTTGTGAATTCGGGGGCATGGCAATCTCAAACCCCTTTTCAGCAAACAATGGGCATAACACCTACTCCAGGAATAGCAATAGCAATCAACCTATCTAGTTTAAAACCCTACAAAATCGATTTTAATGGTTTTGGCGATTTTAGCTTATAAAAAATCAAGCAATGTGGGCTGAACCTCCTTCGTTTTAAAAATAAAATTCAACTCAACAATCAATGATTCAACCCGGCTTTTTAGATAACCTGTAACTTTGAAGTTATTACATAGGTTCTCTGCCAAAACAATATATTTTTCAACAGAGCCACGTGTTACTGTTTGTAGTAATGTGTTTCCACAACCCCCACATTTGCCCAATAGTGGAATTCTCCGATATTTTTCCCCACATTTATTGCATCTAAAAGACTGTGAAGAATAAGAACGCATATTGCCCATTATATCAGGTATTATATGAGTAGTTAATACCATTGAAATAACCTCATTTGTATCTACTGAATTAATTAAATTTGCGGTGGCAATTTGCATTTCTAATTTTTCCCCCATTGTATTTAGAGTAGAATATGCGCTACGGTTAACAATGGAGATAAGAACATTACTATAATGAGTAAACCCATAACCATAAAATTGTTTATCCTCACCTATCCTGTTTTTCAATGTCTCAATTAAAGTAGAGGCGTCTGCCGCTTTAACCCCCTGCCAAGTATAATTATAAAATTCAAGTGGGTATCTCTCATCGACATCAACATTATGTGCTTGTCTTTGCACTTCATGTGGCAATACAATGGGTTGAATAAGCAAAGGCGCATCCATTAAGCCTCCTATTTTATCAGGTAAAAATGAATATGAAAAGTTTAAAAATGCATCAGATAACATCATGATGGAATCTGCATCACAATCTCAGTACATTCGTTTAGC
>JBNJLU010000175.1:0-4781 GCA_050591185.1 Candidatus Nitrosocosmicus sp. | reverse complement strand
ACGGTATTGAATTCACATATATCTCATTTCCTATTTCTTTAACATCATAGGAATTAACACTATCCCCCCCTTCATGCGGAGATTTACCATCCTTAACAGAATATTTCCACCCATGCCATGGACAAGTCACTATATCCTCATCAAGGAATCCTTTACTAAGTGGTCCTCCTTTGTGTATACAGATATTAGAGAGGGCATAAAAAACCCCACCAATATTAAAAACTGCTATTTCTACATTTTTCTCCTCATTGGTTTTAATGGAAAAACTTTTTGATTTCCCTATTTGTATTTCTGACGATGGACACACATAACGATAAGAATTTCTATTGCTATCGGGTTGTTCTGAGGATGAATCAATCTTCATTTTATATTATATTATTTTATAGGTAGGACAATAGCAATTTTATTGTACTCATTTACTTTTCATTAGGGGTTCTATCAATTACTCTTGGGTCATGATAAATATCAATTTAATTTTTTTTGATTTATCCTAAAGTTCACTAATCCAATCATCAAAATAATTCCGGTTAAAATTGTGATCATATGCACAAAAAACAAGTTCTATGTATCGCCCTTGTCATTACCCTCTGCAATATCTGAACTTTGATCCGCTGCCTCTATAGATTGAGGTAAAACCACGAAGATAAATGATTCTGCAATAAGAACTGATATTTCTATTGATGATTTTATTTAAGATTCATTGAGTGTAGTGGAAGAGAATAACCATTTTTTACTATACGTTGGCTCAGATAACATTTTCTATCCTTTATACATTTCAAGTTTGACTTAAAATTTAAACATATCTTTGCGTAATTAGCCTATTTAATTACATAGTATTGACATTCTGTGCATGGATTGTAGTTGCAGCATACTTAATCAATTCTGCGCCACATTCATTGTATCTATAAACAACATAATACAAATAATCATTCAGACCAAATTGTCTTTATCCCATCTACTACATATTGAACTGCAATAGCTGCAACTAGAACTGCAAACACCCTGGTAATAATTAAAGAACCGCGTCTGCCAAGTATCCTGTAAATGGGTGCCGTCAAGTAGAATATAACATATGTAACTACTATCACAATTGCAATTGATAGCATTGTTACGGCCAATCCTGCAGTCTGAAAAGACAGTATTACGGAAGTAATGGCACCTGGTCCTGCCAGTAATGGAAATGCCAATGGAATTACGCCTGACTCATCTGGAACAGTTCCACCAAATCTCAAGCCACCATGGGTTAGCAACTCTATTGAGACAATGAAAAGCAATATGCCACCTGCAATCATAAAGCTAGAAATTGTGATCCCAAAGATTGACAAGATCTGAGTCCCCGCCACTGCAAATATTATCAGTAATGCACCAGCAGTGACAACAGTGGTTTTTAATACAACATTACGTTCTTTTTTTTGCATTTTTTGAGTAATGGCAGCAAACAAAGGGATATTACCAATTGGGTTAATTACGACAAAAAGGGCAATGGTCGACCTTAAAATATCACCTCCAAAGACTTTTAAATATGAAGACAAATCCATCAATATACTAAAAAACGAATCAACAGTCATTATTCTGTTTTATGTCATCATTATGGTATTTAAGGCATGATGGGGTGTAATAACATTCAATTGCAAATGATTCCGAACTATTATAAAAGTAGATAACTCTCAAACCTTATGTCAACAGATACAGAGTTTCCAAAAAACAATCAGATAATTGGTAAACATAACCATTTTGACAATGAACACTTTCACTATGTATTGGGTCCAGGAAGGACAGATGCAGAAACATCGATCAACAACGAGGTGCAAGACGCATATAAAGCAATGGGAGTGGAATTTGTCGGATAGGCATTCACGGAACTATGGTTGCAGTAGACTGGGATTCGTGTATTGCTGATGGGGCTTGCATAGAAGCCTGCCCCGTACAGGTATTTCAGTGGAATAGGACAGAGCAAGATGTTCCGGCTGTGGAAATGGCAAATGCTACAAGCGCCGGAAAGGTTAGTACAGAAAGGGAGGAAAGAAAAGATTATACGGACAAATCGGATCCTATAAGAGAACACGATTGCATGTGGTGCATGGTGGCATGTGTGTCGGTGTGTCCTCCACAAGCAATAAAGGTAGATCAGTCTAATTTAGAATACCATGAAAAGGCTTTTGGAAAATATGATGAATCCCTAGCAAAAGGTAGCGCACCTCCACCCCATGGGCATTAAAAAGTAACAATAGTAACTGTTAAATCAGGGAGGCCAGTATCTAAAAAAACTGTATCGACCCAGAACCGTACGGTATTTGCGATTTCTTGTGGATTTGTTTACTAAAAACAGAACAAAAGCAACAATAAAGTAAAAGAAAATCAAAAAGAATGTAATAAATGTTCATCTGAGTAAACATGTTGTGGAATCTGGTACCAACAACACACGTCTTTTATTGCAAAACATTCTAAAAAAGGAGAATCAAAAGAAGATTTATATCATTATTAGGTTAGCCTAATTATGTCTAAGTTTAACCCATATCTTGGACACAATATAGCAACAAGCAAAGCCTGTATTGCACATAACACAACTGTAGAAAATAAACCATATAGGAAATCTGTACTCATAAGGTAAAGGGGTAGAGGTCATTAGAGATGATAGTAGGCATATAAATCGCTAATTCCTTTACTCCTTTACCATCATTTTTAATGGCCTTCCAAAATTTAACCAATATCAAGTCCAAGCATGGCACATATAAATTAGTTCATTACCAAATGTGAGTAATATCAAGTAGCCTAATAGTGAGTAAATGGTGATGTATAAGGAAGCTTATTTAATCTTTTCAACTACTGTGCAAAAATATCGTAATAATGCATGCAATAGCTATTTATGTATGTCTCGTAGGGATTTTAAGATAGAGTTCTAGGATCTTCCTATTCCTCATTCATGCAACTCTTCTTAAAACTCTGTTTTGCATCAAATAAAGTCTCTCTTTTTCTGTAAAGAAACTTAACTCAAAGCCGTAAATATCACAGATACCTTCTTCTTCTACTTTGGCCATAGTTCAAGTAAACTGATCATTATAATTATTTTTAACAGAAAAAAGCACGGTCCATTCGGTTTTGATTGTTATACTGATACCATTTGTTATAACATAAGTATGTTACCATAAACTTTTTAGTAAAAATGTGTTTTCTGATCATAGAATCGTGATATTTGTTTTTATATTCTTTGGGAAAAGGTGTCTTATGAGCAAAAACACTGTATTAGCTGCATTACTTGTATCAATACTAATTCTAGGATTCAACTCCTCTGCAATGGCGCAGCAATTGGACTTGTCTGATTTACCTTTCATAGGTAATTCTGAACTTGCACAAATTGATATCCAAAGATTGATGGATGGAAATGTAAACGAAACACTTGAAAAGATTAGAGAGATCATTCCTATTACTAATATCAATTCAGGTGGAATGCCTGGTAAAATAGGTGTGTTAATATATACACATGGGATGGGCACTCCCGGCAGTCATGAACCGGCTAAAACAGAACCCATAAAAAATGCCCTGGAAAGATTGGGTTATCCATCTGAAATAATCACACATATGCCTTACAACTGGGATGAGGGATTGCAAAAGCTTGATGAAAGGGGTGTAGAGTATGTAATCTTTATGTACACGGATTTGTTTGGACCCGAGTCAACCGTCATACATAACGTAACTAGAGGAATATTTGGAGGCATTGAAGAATATAAACATTGTCCAGGCGTTCCGAGGGGGCCAGATAGTTGTCTATACATGGGAATGCTAACAAAACCGGCTAGTGAAACAAGTGACGCAACATTGGTTTTCTCACGACCCGCAAGCCCGGATGACAAAATATTAAGGGAGATATTTGTAAAGATTGCACAGAACTCCAACTCGGAAAACAATGGTACCCCTGAAAATGAAATATTTGTAATGGTGGGTCATGGAGCTAGATCAAACCTTAATGATATGTCACAGGTGGAGGAACTGGCAAACGCGGCAAAGTATGTCCAACAGAAATTGGGTTATGCTGACGGATTTGGGGTTACTGCAAGGGAGGATTGGCCGATTCTAACGCCCACTGCGATAGATGCCGCCGCCGACAAGATGGAGAATTCAATGGCCGCAAACAATGCGGATAGGGTTGTCCTTGTTCCTGCAACTGGAAGTGGTTCTGGTTTTGATGCTGTCAAGGAGGAGTTGGATAACAGGGGAATTCAGTATGTCGTAACAGAGGAACCAATACCAATAGGATTTAAAGAGTTTGTCGAATGGGCTCAGAAAAATGTACTTGGAGCCACGGTATTTATTCTGAAGGAAAGACCATCTGAGAACACCATAACTCCAAACTGGGGCTAGAACGCATGACCCCTATTCACACCTAACCATCTCCAATTCTTTTTTTATCAATTTGCCCCATGGTTATAGAAAATGGGCCATAAAACAATATCAGCGAGAGAAGGAAAAACACCAATATCCGAATTAATAGGCAATACGATAGAGACTACTGATAATGACTATCTAGTGATAGACGTGTAGGCAATTAGACATCTCAAATCTCCAAAAGGATTTTGAGAAAAAATAAATGAATAAATGAATATCTAAATGAATTGTTATGGCCGATTTATTATGTCATTATAAAAATAGAAAATCGAAACTATCTTTATATTTTTGTTAGTCCAACCTAACCCTGTCTATGAATATGCGCCATAGGCTAAAATAAACCAAGCAAGCGCTACAACTACTACTGCATTGCACCCCAAATACTTTGAATGTCACAT
>JBNJLU010000174.1:0-4824 GCA_050591185.1 Candidatus Nitrosocosmicus sp. | reverse complement strand
TAATAATCGCGCTCGAGCAGTTGAAAGTCTAACCAATCCCTCTAGTTGTCTAGGTGTCACAGTGATCATACTATCAGAATCAACATTTCTCATGGTCATGTAATAATCGCGGATAAGTGTAATTGCTTCACGAGTCAATTCAGGTTCAGCCAGCTGTTTAGCAAAGGCCAAATACTTGCTGAAAAAATCTATATTAATTGCAGCTTGGGATGTCCTTTGAGCATCTTTATGGATTTCCAAAATATGACTAGCTATTCTGCTGTCCTTGTCTTTTTCCGGAAGATCTCGTATTACATATACAATATCAAACCTAGTTAAAAGTGGAATGGGAAGGTTTACGTTTTCAGTGATATTTTTATAAGGGTCATATTTTCCATACATAGGATTTGCTGCAGACAGTATTGATGTCCTTGCATTTAATGTAGCTACAATACCACCTTTGGCAACGGAACAAGTTTGCTGTTCCATGACCTCATGTAACGCAGAACGATCTTCGGCTTTTATTTTATCAAATTCATCTATACAAACTAACCCCTGATCCCCCAAAACCACTGCGCCTGCTTCTAACATCATCATTCCAGATTTATCTTTTATAACTGCAGCAGTAAGCCCAGCGGCCGTGGAACCCCTACCGGATGTGTATAAACCTCTTGGCGCGATTTTTGCAGCAAATTTAAGCATTTCAGATTTTGCCGTTCCAGGGTCCCCAACCAAAAGTATGTTAATATCACCTCGCCTTGTTGATCCATCGTCGAGTTTTTTGTTCACCGAACCTACAATTAAAAGCAATATAGATTCCTTAATGACCTCATGCCCATATACATGAGAAGCAAATGATGAAATTAATTTTTCGTAAATATCGGGTTTTTTAGAAATTGCAAGTATTTGCCTTTCATCTTCGGCACTAATTGATATTCGCTCAATAGATCTTGTTTTCTTATCCCCAGCACGGCCACCAAGATATTCTATATTATTACCTTCCATCCTAAGTTTAAACAAAGAAGTTCTTATTTGAGAATTAGAGTTTCCAGAATTAAATGAAGACTCCTGATCAATTCGTATAATACCAGTCAACATGATTCTGTCACCAGGCCTACACTGATCGACTAAATCACCCAAAATTGTGACCTCAATATAATGAGGGAGCTGTCCGGCGGGAAGGTCCTCAGGTAACTCTTGCAATCTAACCAACTGGAAATCAATAAATAAACTGTTTTCTATATCCATTTCCAGTTCTTTTTCAGAACAATTGATACATCTCTGTGGTTTTTTCAATGACAATCCCTTTAGTTGAGACAGATTAACCTGATTGCAATTGAGACACCTATAGGCAATTTTTTTTCCGAATGGTTTAACTTCAGAAGAACGTACTACCATACCAGAAACGCCTAATAACTTGTTTATTACATCTGCATTTATATCTCGCAATCCTTTTTGAACGGCATAATTGCCTATTCTAACTCGTATGTGATCTTTGATATCGTCAGCGTAATCAGGATGGATTTCACCAAGTATAGAAACAACTGCCTCACTAAAAGCAGCAAGCATTTCATCAGGCTCATGTGTAATATTTTTTGCAAGTAAAGGGTTAAAGCTGTCAAAATCGATATAATCTATAGTTACGGATGTAGATGAAGTTGCAATCATATTGTTAATTTTATCAAAATATTTATAATTACCCCCACGATCCTTGAATGATCTCAAAAAAGATTCTAATTCATTCGATAAAGCAGACAAGGTTTGCTGTTGTTGCTCTTGAATGTTAGAGGAATTGTGAGAATTATTATTACTCAAGTTCTAACACCAATTTTTTAAAATCAAAAGCCTTTTCATAAAAAATTTCATACAATGACTTTTCTTCTAAAGACAATTTTTCTTCTATTTCTGGAACCAAAGGAGAGGAAGCTGAAAGTTTTACTATTTTTTGTATTCTAGAAACAATAAATGGATTTAAAGATACAACTAATGATTCTCGCTCTTTTTCATTAATATTGCGAAGGTAGTCATTTACACGAACATAAAAATCAGGATCAATTGCCGAAAGTACATGATTGGAAGAAATCCTTTCTCTGTTTAAAGCTCTTTTAATGTATGACAAATGATCCTCATCATGTATTTCTACTAATCCTTGTTCGCTTAAAATTCTAGAAATCCATCTTGGAACGGACGTCATGTCACCCTCTTTTGCATTAATAGATACAAAAGGGGGTATTGGAATTTCAACGTCCTTTAGGTAAATTACTCTTACTTCTCTAAGCAAATAGTCTAAAGTAGAAAAGATATAGAGAATTGAAATATCATCAAGATCATGGATTATGTTATTTGTATCAAAATTCAATAACGGCTTCATTATATAATAGTAGGATTAGTTAATAAAATTATTAAATACAGTGTTAATATTTTTTTAATGCGTATTGAATAATTTTAAATTGGAAAAAATAAACAAACTCTTACGATGAATGATACTCAACAAAAAGGAGATAACATTTCGGATATAATGTGGGTAGAAAAATACAGGCCGACAAATCTTGATCAGATAATTAACCAAAAAGAAATCATCACGGGTTTAAAGAATTTATTGAATAAACCAAATGAATTACCACATCTCCTGTTTACGGGTGCAGCAGGAATAGGAAAAACCACGACTGCATTATGTCTTGCACGAGAAATATTAGGAGACAGCTGGAAAAGAGATACACTTGAACTTAATGCATCCGATGAAAGAGGCATCAAAATGGTGCGTGAAAGGGTGAAAGAATTTGCATCCATCATGAAGCTTTCGTTAAATCAGATAGAAAACGAGAGACCTTTTAAGATTATTATTCTAGACGAAGCCGATGAAATGACATCAGAGGCGCAAACAGCTTTGAGGAGAATTATAGAAGATAGCTCAAAAACAACAAGATTTATTTTTATTTGCAACTACCTTTCTCACATTATAGAACCCATACAAAGTAGATGTGTAGTCTTTCGTTTTTCAAAGGTACCTGTGGATGAGGTAGTAGGATACTTAAAAATTATTTGCAAAAATGAAGAAATAAAATTTGATGAAAAAGCTCTTTATAAAATATACGAACACACAAATGGCGATTTGAGAAACTCTATAAATATTTTGCAATCAGCATCAGCCAGTGGTAATGTAAATACATCACAAGTTCAAAATGCAATAGGCAATTCTGGAAAAAACAAAATATCTGAAATAATAAAGTTGGCGCTGGATTCAAAATTTAACGAATCAAGAATAAAATTATTAGAATTGCTATATGTTTACGGAGTATCCGAAATTGACTTTTTAAAATATGCAAATGAGGAAATTTATAACCTAGATCTTGAAGATTTATCTGAGGTTTCCTCGATGATAGCAGAATATGATTACAGGCTATCAAATGGCGCCCATCCAGAAATTCAATTGGCCGCGTTCTTAGCACAATTAGGAAAGATGGGGATAAAAAAGAATAAATCTAATTAGAAATCTTCTTCAAATTCGTCACCACCCTCTTCTTCCGTTATCTCATCTAAATCTTCTTCAAATTCCTCGCGTTCTTCGGCAGTTTTATACGGAATATCAGCTTCGCCTAAATTTCCACATACAGGACATTTAAATTCAATTGTTTGACCTTCGAGATCCAATAGAAAATCTTTGGTGAAAACCTCATCACAATTTGAACAAACTAGAGTAGTTTGAATATTTTCTTGAGTGAATTTATGCGACTGTACCCGAAAGATTGTGTTCACCATACTTATTTTACCTATAGGAATAGGTCTTTATTATAAGCCTTATCTTTTTTTTCTATCTAAATAAATGATATCAATTATCTATAAAAACAGATTGAAGAATTGCAATAAATCAAAAATTTATTTAATTGAGCATCATAGTATCTCACTGTTTTCACATGTCAAATTATTGTCATAGATTCGGCTTTAAATTGCGGCATAACTAGTTTTATCCGCTAGGCCAGATTTCGTTATAGCTTTTTTTCTATTTATACAAGACTCGCATCTACCACATTGAACTATAACTTTGCTCCTCTTGTTGTTATTTCCACGATAACAGCTCCAAGATTGAAAAAGTTTATCCCCCAGAACTTCATATCCAATTAAAAGCAATTTAGTTTTATCCAGATTATCCATAGCAGGGGACCAAATACTTATTTTTTTTCGTAATCCCAATTTTATTCCATCTATTTCAGAAAGAGTTAAGGTTTTTTCCAACGATTTGACAAAAGAAGGTCGACAATCAGGATATTTCTGATCACCTGAATGAGCTCCATAGACTATTAGCGGTATTTTCAATGATATTGCCCATACCGAAGCAAGAGTTATGAAAATAGCATTACGTAATGGGACTACAATACTATAATCAAATGTATCAGGTATTTTAGATCTGGAATTGGTTAAAACATTGGTATCCCCATATAACGTTTTTAAAAACGACACATCTATTATTTTATGTCCTTTGCTTTTTAATACTGTAGAAAACTTTTTTGCGACATTTAATTCATTAGACCCATTTTGGCCATAGTTAAAAGAAACAAGGTAGACATCCAGCCCCAATTTTTTCAGGTATGAAGCAGTACTTACAGAATCTAATCCGCCACTAAAAATGCAAACAGCCTCTGTGTATTTATCTAATGGGCTGGGCTTGTTTATCAAAGATAATAACAATGATAAGAAAATTCACTTATGTAAATGTGACGGATATCTCAAAACTCCTTAAAATATCCTACAATTCCACCTAAACCATAGGATAAAGAAACAAGAAGTCGAGAAGCAAGCAAGATTGATTCATAATCAACTGAATAACCATAATATAAAACGAGAATA
>JBNJLU010000173.1:0-4867 GCA_050591185.1 Candidatus Nitrosocosmicus sp. | reverse complement strand
TTATTTCGATACCATTTAAAGTCTATTTAATAATGCAATCGCATCCATCAAAAACGACAATGATTATAAAAGCGCAGATAAAAACGTGTCTTCTGCATATTTGGATAATTACGAATATCTCGAAGCGCCTATAGAAAAAGCAAATTCTACACTGATGTTAGAGACCGAAATAGATATGAGGGAGAATCTGCGAGATTTAATTAAACAACAGTCTCCCCTTGTTGAGATTGAAAGCTTGGTTTCTAAGATAAAGAACAACCTGGAGACTTCAAAGATACTGTTAGAATCAGGAGACGACATGCAAATTGCCAACACTGTCAATTCCACCATCTCAAACGCTTCATCCTCATTTGTTCCAAATACTGCTAATATTGATTCATTAAAACAAGGTTTTGGTGTTTATACCGGAGAGCGTAGATCCATGGGCAATGCAACTGACACATTTAAAGGTCAGGTACGTAACGACATCGATACCATTAGGATAAAACTAGATGCCGTGTCAAAGCATTATAGTCAAAATGATGTCTCACAGGCTCTTTCCACAACCAGGTCTGCTTATCTTGATAGCTATGAAAACATCGAGATTCCGTTAAGGCCTATAGATCCAGATTTTACTTTGGAAATGGAAATAAGATTTGCAGAGTTGCGCAACCTTATCAGTTCACAAGCTCCGGTCAACCAGGTTATATCTAAAATCGCTGAGATAAAAAATGGATTGGATGAATCAGAACGCCTAGTATCAGGCACAGGTGTTGTTGCGCCCTCAATTGCATTTTCTTCCTCCTTTTCAATCATATTTAGGGAGGGTTTGGAGTCTGCTCTTATACTTGGAGCAATCCTAACCTACTTGGAAGCGTCTAGAAATGACCGATTCAAAAAACATGTGTATTTGGGAATTTTGCTTGCTGTCGTATTAACTATGATAACCTGGTTTGTTGCAGAGTTTCTGATAGATATCTCAGGCGCAGGTAGGGAAATGATAGAGGCTGTAGCTGGCATTTCTGCAGTAGCTGTTCTCTTTTGGGTTAGCTTTTGGGTGCTAAACAAAATTGAAACAAAGAAATGGATTGAATTTGTTAAGGCAAAGGTTTGGCAAGCTACTGCCACTGGCAGCTTTATGGTTTTTATCATGCTATCCTTTTTTACTGTATATAGAGAAGGCTTTGAAACCATATTGTTTTACCAGGCATTACTTTCATATGCAAAATACATGGAATTTTATGTAATGGCCGGACTTGGTGTTGGGTTAGCTGTAATAATTGGTGTGGTCTTTTTAATTCGTAAATTGGGAAAGAAACTACCATTAAGAGTTTTGTTTGGATTTACAATGGGCGTGGGTGCATTTATGTCCATAACCTTTATGGGTAACGCCATACGGGAATTCCAAGAGCTTGGCTATATTTCTACAACACATCTTTTTGGCATAATTCCCCGCCTTGACATAAACATTGCAACAATGACCGGGATACATCCTACATTAGAAACTGTTTTAGCTCAGGTTATTTTACTGTCTGTATACTTGATAGGCTCATTGTATATTCTTATAATTCAGCCAAGAAAGCAAAAAATAATAGCTGCCTCTAGAAAATCAATGAGGGATGAAAGCAAAGGAAAATACACATAGCGGAATTATTTTTTTTTGTTTTTTAATCTGTTATGACTTTTTATGTAGTTGGGACATAAATTAATAAAGTAGTTATATTTGTTAATTTAATACTCTCTTGTTTGATTGATTTCCAAGATATTTATTCTTTTTACAGTAGTTCTGGTTATATTGGCATATTAATAACTAGTTTTATTGGTAGTATCCTTGTATTTATCCCTGTACCCTATTTCCCTATTTTAATTTCTTCTGCATTAAATAAAGACTTTGATCCACACCTCATTGCCTTAACTAGTGCTATTGGAGCTGTATTGGCTAAAATGATTATATTTATAGCAAGTTATTACGGACGAAATATTTTAAGCAATAAAACCAAAACAAGAATGCAGCCTCTCCAAAATATTCTAACTAAATATGGAGGAATAGGCGCATTTATCGCAGCGCTAACACCCATACCAGATGACTTGGTCTATATACCTTTGGGGCTGGCTAAATACAGCATTAAAAAATTTACTATTGTAACCTTCCTTGGAAAGTTTATTTTGGGGGAGATAATAGTTTGGGGAACGGTTTTTTTAGGCCGACCTATAATGGAAGAGGTTCTCTCTGTTTCTGACGCAAACAATCAATTTTCTATTATTGTAGTATCCGTATTGACTGTTGTTTTGTTGATTCTGGTATTGTTTTTTACCTTTAAAGTGGATTGGAGCAAAATTATCGGTAGATGGTTTCCTTGGGCATTGGACAAAAATCTGGACGAAAAAAATAATAAATAGGTGCTAAAATCTACATACACATATGTGTATATTTGTTTTAATAAAATATACATAATTTTCTTTAATTATTTTTTTTTATAATGCTTAATAACAAAAAATAATAAATTTAAACATGATGCCATTAAAATGAATAATGAGTGTGTTGCAGGTTTTGATGACCTACTAAGAAAAAGTTACAATGAATTGGGGATTCATAGCGTCGACAGTTCTCTAAACTATGCCGATATGATTACACTTGCAAATAGTTTTTCAACTTATTTTAAAGATGTGACTTTATCCAGCCCATGTGTTATTGTATTAAAAACGATTGCATATTCTCTACAGTCTAATGGCGTTGTATTGAGTAAAGATAAACTATATGATTTTTTTATTGAATCTTACAAGTTTTTAATCACAAACACTGGTGAAATAAAAGGAAATCCCGCAAGCATAAGATCAGGAATAATTGATAACAGTTTCTTTGAAATTTGTAATGACTTATTGATTAGCTATGATCTTTATGATGAAAAAATCAAAATTCAGATTCCGAATTTGATTGTTGATGTGAATGCTGCCTTATTTTTCAAGACAGACCCCTACGGTAAAAAAATATCCACATTTCAAATAAAACCCTATTATATTTCCAAGAAAGAGTCTTTAGTATCCAACAATTTTCCATTGCATTCCTCCAAAGCAATGGAAAACTTACCAGATACTGTATCCTCCATAAAAGATTTGAATGCAAAAAGCCATAATAGCCAAAAAAAAGCTATTGAACCTCAAAAAATAAAGAAACTGGATTCTGATTCTGATGCTGTTGTTGTTTTGGATGAGGCCGAATCTATTTATGATGGTATAATACATGGAATATCTAGGATTACGAGAAGAGACTGCCATTCTATTAGACAATCCTTAACTACGTTGCCTAACAAAGAGATTAAAAAATTACATGATCTTTGTAATAATTATGATAAAATCATTAGATATGGTAAACTTGATAACCCTAAAGAATTTAAATTAGAGGTTGAACTTGATTTGAAGCACCCATTATCCGATAAACAAGCTAGACATTCTCAAGCATGTATAAAAAAAGTTCACTATTATATTGAAAGTATGTTGGATAGAAAATTTGAACCACATTTAACTCATGGCATTAATCATGTTAAGCACAATTTTGAATATGGTTATAGTTTGGCAGGGTTAATAGGCAATTCAAGATCCAGAAATGAGCCAAAATAGGTGGTTTAATAGTTGTACGAAAAGATGCATAAACATAGTTTTTTTACTAATGGGGTCGAAAAAGCCTTTTAGCACAAAAATACCTATTTTGCAGTTTTTACACAGTTTCCAGTCTATTGTATATTAGTGGAAGCGTTTATGCACAACAAATTACAATTGCTCCACAGGAACTATTGTTAATTTTGATTTTGTTATTTGATTTAAAAATGCCAATTATGAGGGGTAGCTATTTTTTTAGGTACTTTATATTTATCAAACTTGTTCTATTTTACATAACACTTGCTTATCGGATTACATGACTGGTCAGTGATATGCCACAAATCAACATTTCTATCAAATTTCATCAAACCATTGAACCAAATGTTCCCTGTGAATTACAATTAGGCAATGAGATATTTTTAATAGATCATGGAGTCATGATTGAGTGCCAAAAGATGCCTCAGCCCAACCAGCGCCTACCCTATATTGTTGTTATTGTCAAATTTAACCCATCGGTTGAACACACGGAAAAGGATTTAAAAACTTGCTTATGGAGCCATTTGATCCTGAATATTGTCCACACAGAAAATTTTTTATTTTCCTTGTAATTTACTTGATTCCTGGATTTGGGCTGTTGTTGTTTAAATTATTGGATTCATTTGATACCTTGTTGTATTTTGTAACTATGTTATCCCTATTCAAATAGAAATCACTAGTTAAATACGTATAGGAAAAATATGTTATTCCTATGGTAATTAAGATAATTGTTATAAATATCACAGTTTTTTTCATTAAATTGTTTTCTGCCCCAATACCATTTTAATCTTGATATACACAATAATATTTTTGCTGGTGGTTAGATTGGAATAATTTTCCAATTTTGATTCTTTCGTTATTTTTATAACCGTAAATGATATCTCATATAGCATTTTATTCAGAAAGTCTTCTCTTTGTTTTAGATACAAAGTTAATAGAAAACTGCAAGCATTATAATCACACAGACCAAAGTTAGTGATGTCCATGGAATTGTCTAATGACAAGTTTTTGATAATCTCTCTACTTTTTTTGTTGGCTTTTATTTTGATTATGATTGGTATTTCTTTGACCTTTTGAGTTTTCCCGATTCCATCTCTAGGTGGATAATATATAACACAATCATTGTTGTCACAATCTGAATACCTTGTATTTGGGCGGCTCTGTTCACTTAAGCATTTTTAATTCGCTGTTATGATAATCTACAAATAGATCCAACCAATTCTGTACATGCTTTAGTTTACAGTTCTTTAACTTA
>JBNJLU010000172.1:0-4874 GCA_050591185.1 Candidatus Nitrosocosmicus sp. | reverse complement strand
CCTCCAGAGCCAGCAATGTTTATTGATTTAATTCCTGAACTTTCTAGCCTCAATGCCACATCTGCCGATATGCCAGAACCCACCTCTTTTACAATGATTGGTATTTCAATGTCATTTGCCAAACTGGATATTTTTTTCAAAATCCCTCTGAATCGAGGCTCCCCCTCAGGTTGAATCAGCTCTTGCAATGGAGTTAGATGAATAGATAAAGCATAGGCATCAATCATCTTTATTATTTTAAGGATGTCTGAAGTGGACAAACCCTCCGATAATTGCGCTCCACCTATGTTTGCGATCAAAAATGCGTTGGGTGCGACATCTCTGGCAATGGAATAGCTTTTAACTAGTTGTTCACTTTTTAATCCCGCTCTCTGACTCCCTAAACCCATACCAAACCCATATTTTTCTGCAACCTGCCCCAATCTTTTGTTTATTAGGAAGGCCTCATCTGTCCCCCCAGTCATTGAGTCAATTATTAACGGAGCAGAGAAAGATTTTCCTAAGAAAGTGGTGGAAATGTCAATTTCCTCAAAATCTAATTCAGGCAATGCATTATGGAAAAGTTTGACATATTCCAAATAGGTGGAGTTTTTTATTCCCTGTGTGTTTTCCTTTAAAGGAATCTCTATTCCCTCTCTTTTTCGTTTTTTGATTTGTTCTACAAAATCTTCATTTCCATCAGATAAATTCATCTTATCTTGACCTTTGTTTTCTTCATCAAAAAAAGACATTCAATTACCACCCTTTTCCCCGTGCTGCAATTTTATCGAGGTGCCAATAAAATTGTCCCCGTTAACTACATCCATCATTCTTTCAGGGTAAAATCCATTTATAAAATAAACTGGGATTCCATTTTTTACGATATTTATCGACTCTGATAATTTTCTTTTCATGCCGCCTGTGACATCAAAAGGCATGTTTGTAAACTCAATGTTGGTATCGGTATTGGTTAAGAGTCCGTTATTTTCACTTACGAGCAGATTTGATATTATTTTGCCGCTGCCAAGACTATCATAGATACCATCCACATTTGTTGTGAAAATTGAAAAAATGGGATTTAGATTAATCGATAAGATTTTCATTAGTGCGTCGCCAGATAGAATTGAGAAATTTCCTTTTGTTGTGTGCACAACATCACCATAGGTTATTGGAATTATATCATTATTTTCAATCATATCCATCACATCCATTATTCGATCCCTACTACATTCCAGGTTGTTAAAAACAAAAGACGATGCGTGAATACTAAATGGTTTTAGGTTTCTAGAAATGAATTTTTCAATAATTATATGATTTAATTTCATCATTGACTCATTGACGCGCGATACACCCTCATCGGGATATATAGATGGTTTGGTATGCAGGTCATATTTTACTGACCAATAGTGGCCAAAAGATCCCCCACCGTGTACAATGATAATTTTATAAAGTTTTTTTAGTTCTTTAATGACACCAGACAACTTTTCAATAGCATGATAATTAGGTGTAAGAGGTTTATCTTTGAATGTAATTACAGAGCCACCCAGTTTAATAATTAATAGATCGCTATTCTTTGTACTATTCAACCTGTTTAGTGATATTAATTCATTTTATTAATTATTTGGTTTGTACAGATTGAATAAAGAACCATAATCTACTAGCCTACAAACATAATCTGGTTTTGTGTGCATTGGATGCGGTTTCCATCTTAATTTTAATACCGCCATCGTTGGGGTTCACAAAAAAATAGTTTAGCTCGAGTTCATCAAGTTTTTTTAATAGCCTCTTTACCAGAGTTTTGTCTTTTTTATCTACTAATGATAACAAACAACCCCCACCGCCAGATCCTGTGATTTTCGTGCCATAAGTTCCGCCGGATTGGCAGATTTTTATGACCTTTTCTATAACAGAGTTAGATAACGACAGTTTCTTTAAAATAGAATGGTTCTCATCCATCAAGGTTCCCAAACTTTCCAAGTTTTTAGTTTTCAGAGACTTTAAGGAAGAACCAAAAATGCTTTCATACTGTTTGCACAAAATGGAAAAATACTCGGCATCATTTTCTTTGACTCTTTTTACCTTATTCACCATCTCAGATGTATTATGGGGAATACCCGTATCTATGACTAGAAACGGAAAATCATGCATGTCAACCCCGATTTTTTTAAATCCATGTGATTTATTATAAACGCCAAGGCCGCCATATGTACAGATACTGCAATCAACACCAGATGTGCTGTCGTTTATCACCCTTTCCACCTCAATAGACTTATCGCAAATTAGTTTTTTGTTTGGTTTGTTATCAGGATTATAATATAGTGCCCCAGTTAATGCGACACAAAACGCAGACGATGACCCAAGTCCACCACCAACTGGAATTTCAGAGTCTATATGAACATTCATGCTTTGTTTATTTACAACAGTACCGTCATTATGCAGGCCTTCTAGCAAATAACTGATTATTTTGTGTAGGTTGTTGACAACATCAACATATAGTTGCGCATTATTGGACATAATTATTTTTGAACCAACTATCTCAGCACTGAATCCTAAATTTGAGGTAACACTTATCTTGCTGCTATTTCCATCAGAATCTCCATATTCCAATATGACCCTAAATCTTTTATCAATGGCAAAAATAAGTGACGAATAGCCATAGACTACAAAATGTTCTCCAAAAAGTATTGCTTTACCCGGAGAGGTCGAGGTTACTTTGTGTGAGACAACCATATCCAAATGGCATTATAGCAATATCAAGGAAGAGTAACCCACAACAGACGATTTGTTTCCATCAATGTCCCCACTAGTTAGATATTTTAATAAACTAGCATCAGTGTTTTTCATTCTTTTTGAGAACTCTATTGCTGAAGCTATGCATCCATACCCACATAATGTCATCGAATTATCTTCCAAAGTTTTATAATAAGATTGTATATTCATAGACAGTATGTCAGACAATAGTTTTTTATCTTTTTTATAGCACTCATCATAACATAAATAATGCGAGAAATTTGAGGTAACTATCAAAACAACATTTTCATCCTTAGGGACAACTGAGCTTAAAACATCAGCTAATTTAATTGAAGTGTATTTATCCTGAGTTCTCTGCAAAATCGGAATAAACTCAAATCCATCCCTTTTAACATACTGTAAAAAAGGCAATTGAGTCTCAATGGCATGGTCTATGGATAGGGAAAAGGGATCTATATGGATAAAATCATCAGAATCACCATCCAATAGATTTAACCCTAATTCCTCACTGATTTGGATGTAACCCAGAGGGGTACTCCAATAACCCTTATCCATAATAGATATGCCCGGGCTGGTCCCGTTATGATCAGGCGACAAAATTATAAACTTATTGCATTCTATCAGGCCAATCAAATAGTAAACCAATGAAGAAACATAACCAGAATAGCAATATGCCCCATGAGGAACTATAAAAGTCAATATTTTCTTATTTTTGATAAATTCCTTAACAATAAACAATACCTCTCTGTCTTTGGCAGAGGCCTCAATCTGATGAAATAGATTTTCTATTGTAAATATTATTTCCCGAGAGCATCTGGGGTAAAAGAGTCCATCAGAGTTATGTTGCCTAGTTGCAACAGATTCCCTCAAATAACTTCTTCCACTAATTTTGCTTCAAAGTCATCGATTGTAAGTGGCATTTCAGAGTCTGATTTTATTTTTCCCTGTTTCTTTAAGACTTCCTTTGTCAAAAGCCAATACACCGTAGCTAAAGCTTTTCTACCTCTGTTGTTTGTGGGTATCACAATATCAACCTTAGATGTGATATTATCACTGTTAGCTAATGCAATTACCGGAACGCCAGCACGGGTAGATTCTAATACGGCCTGCTCGTCTGCTTGAGGGTCTGTAACTATGACAATTTCGGGCTCAAGGTATTTTGGCAAAGAGGGATTGGTGAACGTTCCGGGCATAAAGCGTCCAAATATCCCACGAGCACCCGTCAGTTCGCAAAATTTTTCAACCGGGGTTTTACCGTATTCTCTGGATGACGTTACGGCCACGTTAGATATGCTGACCCTTCCTATGAATTTAGCAGCAACATCAATTCTTGCCAGCGTTTTGCTGATATCAAGAATATATAATCCTTCAGGGTTAGCACGCGTAATAAAGGAGGCCATAAATTTCGTTTTTATGGGGGTGCCGACCCTAATTCCTGTAGACAATATCATTTTTTCCAAATTGTTTGGATCTTCTAGCGAATCAGTATCTTCTTCACCAGTAACGGAATCAGGTGCACTGTTTGTGGTGGTGGAGGTGGTGTTGTTGTTGGTTGTATCCGCAGATTGTGAATTGATATCGTTTGAATCAGATGAAATGGAATTGGAATCACTTTCAGTTCCTACTTCGGCTGAATTGTCAAAACTCTCTTCAATATTGTCCTTATCGCTATAACTATCTTGGGAATAGGAATCTGAAACTCTTTCAAACATTTTATATACTATTGCTCCATTTAGCCATTCCTTCTATTAAACCATACTCTGAAATTCTGACCAATTCATTCAATTTTGAAATTCTTTCTCCACCCACTACACCGGACTTTAACATAACGGAGTTTGTAGCTATAGCAATGTGTGAAATATGGTTATCTGTTGATTCACCTGAACGATGGGAGGTCACTATCTTGATATTATTGTCATCGCATTCTTTGGCAAACAACAATGCATCATAAAGAGAACCTGCCTGATTTACTTTCAATATGGCTCCGGAGCAGGAATTTTTCTTGGCAGCTGTTGCCACCCTGTTTTTGTTGGTCACCAATAGATCGTCTCCGGTTACAAGGCACCTGGGATTCTTATTCGTTAGTATGGACATTCCTTCAAAATCCTCCTCATGCACTGGATCTTCAGCATATATCAAATCAT
>JBNJLU010000171.1:0-4887 GCA_050591185.1 Candidatus Nitrosocosmicus sp. | reverse complement strand
ATCCAATCTCATTATTACAACAGTCTCATTAGATGATCCAACAGCAGAAGAAGGGACCTTTGATCCATCAGCACCCTTTTTCGAATAAATCCAACTTATGGACTTTTTCTCTAATCATAGAACATTCATTTGCTATTGATCTCTGTTACATTTTTTCATAAAACTCAATATAATAGTTATACAGGATTATTTACATGAAAAATTGGGTATATTTAGTTGGTATCGTTGCTGCAGTCGCAGTCTTAGGACCATCTTTGATAGAAAATGTCTTTGCTTGGACATTAAATGTACAAGTAGTGGATAAGCCTTTTAGAGACAATACGGTTCTAGTAAAAGTCACAGGACCAGATGGATGGGTCCATGACAGGTGGTATGATTTTTCTAGTATAAAGACAGAACCAGGATCAGGAGAAGTTAATGTAAATGTACCAGAAAGTGCCATACCCTCTGGAGAAATGTTTGAGGTCTGTGTATCGTCTAATCCTGTATTTTCAATAATTCCCATTTGTCAATATTTTACCCATGGAGAAGGTGATGCAGGTGTCACGATGTCATTGAGTTAGTTCTATAACTCTTTTCCCATCATGGGGAAAATAAAAACCAATAATATGTAAAAAAACTTTTTCTTATGGCCATTCAAAACGTATTTTCAATGCTCAAATGTTATTTGCAATATGAGAATATGTCGATACGATTGTAATGCTATTTAGGCTGTGTATCATAAAAGGGGACTAAAAAAATCTAAATGCTCTTACTTGTTTTAATTCTCTTACACTTACAATTTATGTTAACACAGCGTTAGAATTTAAAACAAAATATCAAAGAATCAGGGCTTTTTAAATCTAAATGTTATATCTATAACTGGAAACATTGATTTTAACCCGAAAGGAAAAAGAGGACCTTGTGATCAAACTTGCCGAAGAAGGCAAGTCAACTAGATATATAGCTCAAGTGGTCCACATCTCGCTAAAGGATATCGGCACAATTCTCAGAAGACATACAGGAGAGGAGAAAGGATTAACAGAACAGCAGGATAAGAACTTGTCTATAAACTCGAGAGCATTAAAGCTTTTGAAGGAAAACACGGAATTGGTTGATGTTGCGATTGACCTAAATATGGATACACCTGATGTTTTGGATCGATATAACGAATACCTGCAACTCTCCAGCAAGGACAAACTGATGGCAATGTACAGGCATCTTGGTGATGCTGATATTCAATTGCTAAATCATCTATACAAGGAGCTAAAGTTGCATGGGCTAGATAACAGAAATGACATATCCAACATTGTACAGCAAGGAGAAAAAATTAAGAATCTAGATAAAGAACTATATGAAACCGCTGGAATAATCGGTAGGCTTAACTTTACCAAGATGCAACGTGAGAAAGAGGTTGCGGAGCTAATGGAAGTGTTATGTCACATTGAATCTGTAATGGATGAGAAAGATCAAGGAACTATCCTTTAGGTAAAAGATGTATTGTGTATTTTTTGTTACAACAAAAGGTATTCCCTTACAACAGACGATTAAAAAACCTAGATTAAGGAACACAAACCATTGGTGGGTTATCCGAAACCAGGATTTTTACAGGTTCTTGTATCAACTATTTGTTATGCTAAATGGTTTCGATGATCTGTTGCTATTTCTTGATCTGCATAACCGCATAAAAAAAGAGGGGCTTGGCAAACAGCAGATAACTGAACTTTTGGAAATACCCAATCGCCTTATAGACTTGAAGGATAGAGTTGACCTATTCAATGACCACATACAGGATCTGTATGCAAAGAAAGTTAAACTGGAGAAGGAGATAGAGAAAAAGGTAAAGATGCTACTAACACTTTAGCGTGTTGTTGTATACCGGAATATGCCGTATTACCAATTAATTAGGCGCATTCCATAGATACAGATTCCGTGTTGTTATACGATGTGCAGGTCCAACAATAGTGTGGCCTTTCATATTGCATTTGTTTACATAATTGACTATCAAGATTTTCTATCTGATAAAATGTATTTAAGCAAAAACAACAGATAGCAATGGTCCCTTTAGCCATGACACTAGATGACGATTGAAGATGGATGGAAGAGTATGGTAAGGATTATGACTACTTTCACGCCAACCGTGATGACCTTTGCAGCAAACACAAAAACCACTATGTTGCCGTAAAGAACCTAAAGGTCTACCATGATGTTAACCCACTTAAGATGTTGGAACTGCTAAGGAAAGAGGGGGCTGATAACATTGAACATATTTTTATAGTTTGGGAAATGATGCTTTACCTTATGATTTTCAATACTTATCATGGTATATCTTTTGTCCTTTTCATCCACTTTTATGGTCCTTGCAACCATGTCTTTCTTATCAAACCTATTTAGAAAAACTTGATTTATCCGAGACATCTCTGTCCATTAATGCTAGTTTTGCATCAAGTAATGATTCATTAACACTTTTTATCGTTGATGTGTCATTATAGTTGTTGCTGGCTAAACAATAAACTACAGCAGATAATATTGAGGCATTATTCAGTTTTTCTCCGTGATAATAGTTGTCATGATATACCAAGGCAGGTGAGCGAATTGGACACAACATTGATGTAAAATGTGTTGCTTCATTTAGAATTTGAGTGTCATTTCCCTCAATGCCGTCGATTAATGCCAATTTAACTGTCTTATTGTCTATTTCTAATGTATACCCATCTATTACACCAGTAACTTGACCTTTAAAGCTATTATCTTCAAGATAAGGTTCTAATGCATTGCTAAAGTTATCATTACCTAATACATCTACTGTGGATACAATAATAAAAACAAATGCAATTATTATTCTCATTATCATCTCCAATTACTTATGTAAACTACATTATATTTTCTGTTTAAGCATAATACATCTAAAAGATTCTTTTGCTCCTCTTACACTCAAAGAAATAGGAAGGGCTTGGAAAATTGAATTTAATCCAACGTCAATGATCCATGGTGCTCCTTCAGGACTACAATTTAAAAATGAAGAGTATAACCTTGGCCTAGAGTAATATAATAACTGTTGCTTCGGATCATATTTTAACTATAAAATCATCATTTATCATATTGGTATACTTATCGATACAAATAAAATAATCCGAATTCAAAATCTTTAGTTTATCAATAAATTGGCAAAACAACTGTTATAATGGCATTTGAAAATACAAAAAAAGAAAACCAGATGGCATAAATTAATTATGCATTGTCTTTCAGATACCTATCTAAAAACGCCAAAGTCTTTTGCCATGCATCTTGGGTTTCTTCAAGTGCAAAATCATCGCCAGTAGGATTTGCAAAACCGTGCCCTACGCCTTCATACACATAAATCTCATTTGGAATGTTAAGAGCATTAAGAGATTCCTCAAACTTGTTTACTTGATCTACAGGAATAGATTGATCTTCGCTTCCGAAAATACCAAGAACTGGCCAGCCTATCTTTGATAATTGCGGCCTATCATCAATCAAGTTACCATAGTAAATTATAGTCGCTGCCAGCGGGTTATTGGTTTCTGTATTGAGAGCTAATTGCAATGATTGTCCACCACCAAAACACCATCCCATCGATGCTATTTTTGAAGAGTCAACATTCTGCAATGAACTCAGATATCTGACTGCGGATTGTAGATTAGCAATGGATTCGTTTTGATTTTCTCTTGCCGCCCCTACTAATTGCATGGCTTCTGCTGGTGTTGATGCCACCTGACCATTATAAAGGTCAACAGCCAACACAACATAGCCTTCTTTAGCCAGTTCATTAGCCATATTCTTAATATTATCGTTTAATCCCCACCATTCGTGAACCATGACTACTGCAGGGAGTTTGTTGTTGGTTGTTGAAGACGTTGTTGATGCATTATTGCCCGTTGCATTTACAGGGTAAACCAAGTAGCCTTGAGAATTAGCGTTATAGCTAACAGTCTCATTTTGTATGGATAAGGAACTATTTGATAAATTCAAAGTGCCATTATTTGAAACAATATTTGTGGCCAGATCAGTAGGCGCCGTTGTATTTGCATTAACATTTGTATCAGTATTTTCTGTATTTTGTGCACTTGCCTGTTGCAGTTCCATCAAAACACCTGAGACAGCAAATGTAAAGAGATACAACGCCATCACTATGTTAACAGTGATAAATTTTGTCTTTTTCACAAACTAATAATGTATGCAAAATATTTTAGTTTTATTATCAAGTAGGAGGATATAGTAAAATATTCTATTTAGGTCGTTTGTAAGGTTTTCTGGCTCTGTAAATTTAAGAAAAAATCTATAGATTTATGTCTCTATATTCAATGTTCTTTCTTATTTACATGTATACACTGTGTAGATGGTGAAGGTTGCTAACTTTGTCTATAATCTATCTTACTATAAGGTTAAGGAAACCATACTGTTTGGTCACATTATTTCTTATCTATATTACATATAGCGAAGTCTGCTATAGGTGAATAGAAAGAAATGGTTATACTTGATGATTAGGCGAAGGTTTGGTTGGACTGATGTTGAAGTTCCAATAATGGGCCAAGGCACTTGGCTGATTGATTAAGCGGCGGCATTGGCCGCCGCCAAACCAACAACAACCACTTGCAATCAAAGTAAGTGACGTATTACACAATAGTCATTTTTTAATTTTAGTGTTAGGTAATAAACATTGTATGAATGCAGGAGAGGATGAAAGTAACCGTCCAGTAAATAAAAAACTGGTACATATTGCATTATCTTCTAATACTGCTAATGATGGTGATGGCTACATTACAGGGGACCTAATCATTCCTTTGGCGTCTCCAAAACCCAGTGCACTGATAATCTTTGCGCATGGAAGTGGAAGTGGTAGTGATAGCCCAAGAAATCCTCATGTTGTCCAAGATTCAAAGGGTA
>JBNJLU010000170.1:0-4888 GCA_050591185.1 Candidatus Nitrosocosmicus sp. | reverse complement strand
ATTATGCGATTAGCGAAAAGCCAATTATCTTAGTTGATAATACAACTTTAAACTATGAATATATAAATGACCCAAGTGATGAAATTACAATTTCAGACCTGCTCGTATCGTTGCGGGCTAGTATTAAATTGGACAACTCTACTACTTCACTTCCATTACAACTAAGAGTATTCTCAAACCCCACTAATATAACGGAAAATGCTGACGGTTCGAGCACATATATTAATGACCCAACACCACTCGAAAATTTGGAAATAGGAGGTGTAATATTTTCAGAAACTAGAACCATTGCAACAGTTTACTCAAACGGTACGGGCACTTTAAATTCTACTACTACATCCTAGCACTATTATAACTTTATTCAGTAGATTAGAACTCAACGCATTCGATTTTTTATAAGTGACCCAGCTTGAATTATGTATACTTTGGCTGTGGTGTGTGTATCTATCTAATAATGACTTTAAATTAGATTTTTGCATCGTAAATAATTGATCAATTAGTAAGCCTCAACTACATAATGATGGTGTGAACCTAGAATTTTGGTGAATGTTTTGGACTCGTGATATATCTATTACGAAACCCCTTGGGCCCATTAACTACACCCATAGGGATGACTTGCATCCAAAAGAATATCTTTTATGGATAACGGAAATTAGATGGGGAAAAAAACGTGTTCTGAAAGATGAGGCTTCTTCTTTTTAAACATCGCTAATAAGCCAAAAGATCAATGGATTGTATGGAATTTAGCTTCATTTTAAGGGATGAATTTGTATTACAAAATGTTATACAATGGGTAAAATCCAAAGCAATCAACAAACAGGATGTAGGAAATTTCCCAATATTATTGACGATTTGCAGTTGGTCGCTTCAAACCACTTGTTAGCAATAGGTTATTTAATGACTGTTATGAATGGTTCAAGCAATTTTGTCTAATGAAGTTCAAGATCCTTCATTTACCATGAATTATGTCATTTTAAGTTCAAAGGTCACTCCCATCAATTCTAGAATTATCTAAACAATTTATGCCAAATTATAAAAAAGATATTGAATGTCTAATTAGACATTCTTTGAACTTATTTCATTAGTTATATTAATAGATTTTTCAATATTAAACCAAATCTTGAACAGAAAAATTACCATAAGGCTTGCCATATATGAGATAAGCCCATTGATTTTCACTTTGATTTCATGGTCTGCACATATCTTTGGACGATTTCTTATTGTTACTCTAAGTGATTACTGTTGAATTGATGTTTTCAGTAACATATCACGTTAACTGTCTTATTCAAAATTTAATTGTCGCTTACCAGATTATGAATTTTTGAGCAATCAAATTTAAACCCATCATAGAGTTTTTGATATAATTATTATGTCTTAAGTTATTAATTTAGTTTGTTATTTTTTGCAAAATATCTGTATATGTTATTGGTTCATACACCATGATTTAACATTCATTTTACATTGTCCTATTAGATCAAATATATATATCATATTTTATTCCATACAAAAGATTTATTACAGATTTTAGTATGTCTCAGCCAAAAAAACTATGAATTGTAAAATAGAATTATATTGTATTTCAATCAACAAAGGCTAAATGTCTGAGAACAACTTTCAGTTAATGTTTCTCTTAGGGACTGGTTCTTCAATACCTGCCGGATTACCAGATATAGGAAAGTTAACAAAAGAGTTTATGGAGTCAGAAGTAAACACAGTAAATGAAAACAAAATTAGTATATTAATGGACGTTGCAGAAAACTATTTCAGCAGAAGGGATATAGAATCATTTCTGAGTTTGTTGAATAAACTAAAGGATGAAAATGATAGATCTATTTTTAAATCGAAATATTCGCAATTAGAAAATATCCAAGTAAACGATCTATCCTCCTTTATTTCAAATGCACAAAAATTTATACGAATAAAATTAGAAAATATCACTACAATTGATTATTTTTCCTATATTAGACATTTGCCATTCAACTGTGATGTTTTTACTCTTAATTATGATTGTGTATTAGATAATACATTAGAAGAGGGTAATATCAATTGGACCGATGGTTTTAATCCTTTATGGAATCCAGCATTGTTTGAAAAAACTGAAATTAAATTCAAATTATACAAACTTCATGGAAGCCTATATTGGTTTACAACATCTAAAGGTAAATTGATTAAGATTCCAATAAGAGGATTAGACGTTTCAAAGATTAAGTATTTAACAGGAGAAGATTTGAATGAAGTTCTCATTTATCCAACTATTCAAAAAGATAAATTTTCAAGTATCTATAATTTTTTAAATTACACCTTTACTCAAAAACTGAATAAATCCAATTTATGTGTAATAATTGGATATAGTTTTAGGGATATAGACATTACAGAAATGATAAAAGAATCGGTTAGGACAAATGATGATCTTTGGTTGTTGGTTATAAGTCCCAATGCAGATAAGTTAAAGGATGACCTAAAAAAAGGATTAGATGAAGAACAGCGAATGCGAATACTGTTTAAAAATTCCGATATTGAAGGAATGTTGAAGGATGCTCAATTAATAAATTACATATACAAAATAAGGCAGAACATTAACAAGGAAAAAAACTTGTGGAGCAGAATAAATCCATTTTCTCTAAATCAACTACGCCAAGACAATACTTATGTTGAAAGCACTCTAAGCACAATTACAAGAGAGTATAAGGAATTAGGTATCGTTGAGAGATCAAGATACTTATTATCTAGGGTTTTAAAAGAAAATAAAATTTCCGAGGAAATACATTCCAAATTAGAAGGGCCTTTGAATCTTTCCTATTGAATTACTTTACAGTTTTAGAGTAATTGATTAGATTTATTAGAAATCTGAAATATTTATTCTGGTTTTTAAGATTTATTCATCATCCAAATAAAGAAAAAAAGCAAATAAAAAACAATTATCCTTATTTTCATACTCAAATAAAGACTAGAATTGAGTGGATAGAAAAGCTGCTGAAAACCCCATTGAAAGATCACAGAAAGTTTTGCGTATGGCGAATCTTTATACCGTATTTGAAAAACATCGAAAAACCTGCAAGACGAAGTTATGGCGATATTGCTAAAATGGCTCGATGGCTGTTACAGTCATAAAAAGTTGGATTTTAATCCACACCAAAAAATAAAGGAAAACCTGCGAAATGTCAAAGACTACAAACCCATTGGCCTTGAGAAGCTAAAGGAGACGAATGCAGAGTTATATGCCATGATAAAATGACATACTACTAAATATCTATTTCTACTTAGTTTAAACTTGTTTGATTAAACTGGATCCAAATATACTTTAAAATAAAATTCGTAGATTTAATTTGATAACTTTATCGATTCAAACATGTATGTTCTAACTGCAGTATTCTTTGGATCATCAAATTTTTCTGCTGTTGCAATATAATAAAAAATGTAACAATCCCCATTATAGATTGTATATATATATTCACCACCTGATAAAGGACTGTTAGTATCTTTTGTTGAATCCCCAAATGTAAAGGATCCGGCCTTTTCTCCATCGATAATATATTTATCAAAATTCACATCTTCAATTAGTCGACGGTTATAATAGCCAGCCATTAACATATTTGTATTTTTTCCATCCTCGGTAAGGGTTTCTAAGTCGCTATATGGACTACTAGGCTCACTGCCACCAAAATTAAATTCCCCAAAAAAGGGGACTTGAATGATGCTCATTCCTTTGTAATATATGCATCAAAACAAAAAAGCATCATCTTTACAATTTAACTAATCATATCGTTTTTTGGTTGAGGCTTTGGATGTCCTAAAGTATGAGATAATACAATCAACCATTATTCCTTGTAAATACCTTTAAAAACAAGTCGCAGATTTACCTTTAGAAACATGTCTAACCCACTTGAACGATTTTAATATGTCATTTATAATGGGCAAGTTTGCATTGCATTTCAGGGTTGCTAAATATAGAAGCAAATTTGCAGTAAATCCATTTCGGCTCAAGACAATGAACTATTTATATTAATTTAATATAACCTGATACAAATAATAAAATGATTGAGCCCACTTACCTACCAAACTCAAACCCCCTAAGTCAAAGCTAAAAGTGATTAAGCCCTTATATCGTTAGAGCCCTTTATTTCTCTAATGCCTCATTTTTGTAGGCAAAAGACGTTGTCAGGTTTAAATAAATTAAAAAGTAACAAGTAAGAAAAAATAGTAAAAGAACTCTAGGGAGAGCTCAATGTCATGTTGGTCATACCAGTCATGTTATCCGAAATGTTCCCTTTTGCCATCGCATCTTTCAGCATATTATTCATCATAATCATATTAATGATTGGACTTAATTTTTGCTGGACTTCAGTATCGGTCATCATCATCTCGGTTATTTTAGCAATATTGTTATCGTTACTCACCAACCCATTGATTGTGGCATTGCCAAAATGATTGTTCACTTTTGATGGATTTGGCAGTATAGTGATAGAGTTATTGTTTGCAATGGTGATGATGGTAGGAATGTTGGATATGGGACCATCTTTCATTGTAACGGAAACATTTCCTTCTATTACTGTGTTATTTCCTTCTTTAGTAACACTGATGGCAGTTGCATTGCCTATTTTATGGATGTGCGGGGCAGAACCATTTGTCATAACCATGTTAAACATGCTGTGAAAAACTGAATCTTTGGGGCTAGACTGGTTTAGGTAGCCCATCCAATGACCCGACAAAATCCAATTGTCATTTGAGCTGGCTATTGGGCCGGAATAAAAATTAGAAAAATCCTGCTCATGTGCTGCAAACGCATTTGCGCCAATAAGCGAAATTAATAGCGTGCTTGTTAAAATGCCTAAAGCAACGACAAAATTTCTTTTTAACACTATTTTTCGTCAAATACAACCGCTTATTT
>JBNJLU010000169.1:0-4899 GCA_050591185.1 Candidatus Nitrosocosmicus sp. | reverse complement strand
TTACTATTCCTTTATGATTTTCCACCCCATTTTACTCTACCTTTAGTATTTCGGTTTTGCAAACATTTACCTTGTTACAAAATGTTTCTGCATCGCCGATAGAACCAACAATTGAATTATAATGCATTGGTATTGCGATCCTTTTTGGCTTGATTAATTCGTTTACCGCTTTAGCTGCTTCTTCGGCATTCATAACGTATGTTCCTGATACCGGGACAAATGCTATATCTGGATCAATGCCTTCCATTTCAGGAATTATATCTGTGTCACCGGTGTGGTATATTTTTAGATTATTTATGCTTATTATAAAACCAATTTTATTGTCTCCCTTGGGATGAAAGCTTTTGTTTGTGTTATATGCACTTACGGCCTCTATTTTTATATCTTCAATCACTGATTTTTCTTTAGGATTGAGAGTTACAATCTCGT
Organism: Candidatus Nitrosocosmicus sp.; assembly: GCA_050591185.1. Lineage (GTDB taxonomy): Archaea > Thermoproteota > Nitrososphaeria > Nitrososphaerales > Nitrososphaeraceae > Nitrosocosmicus. The sequence goes on along the minus strand of JBNJLU010000169.1, from coordinate 4,470 downwards.
TTTTGTTGTATTCCTTGTTTAAAGGCTGAACACATTCATAAGAGCAAATTATTTTTGTATTTCTATTTATTAAATTATCTATGTCCTCAATACTTAAATGATCAAAATGGTTATGTGTGATAAAAATTAAGTCTGCATCTTTTTTATTATTGTGTTTTTGAGATAATTTGTATGGGTCGATATAAATTACCTTGTTACTAGTTCTTAATCTATAGCCGTCATGTCCAATCCACTGTATATCTATTCCGTCAATCTCTAACATATAGAAAAAAGATATCGGGGATAATTTAAATTTGATTAGGTCTATTATTTGAATGCACAAAAATTACTTTATTGTTTTTTAAAGTTATGACATCTGAGCCTCTCCCTAATGCCCGTTTCATTAGAATTTTATCTATTGTTGCTAATGGACATTTATTTTGTAATGATAGCGCTAATAAATGCGAATCTACCGTATAAAGCGGACTGCTATCTTCCTTATCTTCTATATGTTTAAAATTTTTACTCTCGATTTCTTTATTTATGACTTCTAAAGCTAAATTTGCTATCTTTGATCTTTTTATTTTCCCAGAATACTTTATTTGTGTTAGTTCCTTGATTACTCTTGGATGTATCAAAAATGTGGTTTTTCCGAATTTTGAGTCCAGGTATTCTATATTCTTAACTGGTTCGTAACATAAAACCATTAAAAAACTTGTGTCACAAATAATCTCCATTTTGATCTATGTAGTTATACCGGCACCAATTAGTCTCCATCTGTCAGCTATCCTTCTGCTTATTGCTACTTTGCTTTTTGACATTAGGCAAACAGGTTTTTTTACCTTTATTTCGATTCTCTGGTTTTTTGAGCTTGTAACAGTCCCTGTTGTTACTGCTGTTCCAATATTTAGCCGAAGGTTTTCTTTATTTTTTATTGGATCCACTTTTACCATATCCTGAGTTCCTACGGCTGTATCAAATAAATTGATGTCAATTGTTATTTCATCAACTGTATCCGGCAGTGAATTCGGTTTTCCAATAACTGAACCTATTAGAGAATCACTTTTTATAAATGACGGGTCTAATCTTGAACCAATTGCGACTAAACCCCCTGGTTTTACTTTGTCTACTATGCCTGCACCAGTAGCTAAAGATGCAATTTCAGTAAAAATGGGCTCATACTTATTCTTTTTATCATTGTAAATGCCGGGAAGAATTTCTATTTCACTGCCTGTCTCAAATTCCCCTTGGATTAATGCTCCTCCAAGCGCTCCGCCTTTGATGTTTTTAATTGGGGTACCTGGTTTATTGATGTCAAAGGATCTTAAAATATGCATTATTCCGGTATCATTATTGATTCTCTCTGGCGTAGGTATGAATTTTTCAATATTTTCGATCAATACATCAATATTTATTTTGTGTTGGGCTGAGATTGGTATTATGGGGGCATTCTCTGCAACAGTTCCACTTACAAATTCTTTGATTTGGTTGTAATTCTCTATTGCATTTTCTTTTTCTGTTAGATCCACTTTATTTTGAACAATTACAATATTTTTTATTCCCAATACCTGTAAAGCTAAAAGGTGTTCTCTAGTTTGGGGCTGAGGAACTTTTTCATTTGCTGCAATAACTAATATGGAACCATCCATTAAAGCACCGCCCGAAAGCATGTTGGCCATTAAGCTTTCGTGCCCAGGAGAATCTACAAAGCTAACTACTCTTGATAACTGTGCATCGGAATTACATGATTTACAGGTAGGTTGGACTGAATAGTTATAGGGTGGTTCGCAATTTGGACATTTGTAAAAGGCCGCGTCTGCATACCCAACTTTAATGGTAATTCCCCTCCTCAGTTCCTCACTATGACCGCTTGTCCATATTCCTGTGATAGCTTCTATTAGCGTAGTTTTTCCGTGATCAACATGTCCTGATGTGCCTATGTTTATACATGGCTGAAACCCATATTTTTGAATATACCACTCAGGTAAAGTATCCTTCCAGTGCAATGTTATTTGTATTTTTTCTTTCAAATATTAATTTACTTGATACTGAATTTCCTATCTGGTGAGGTATTGATTTAGATATAGATATAAATATAAATTTGAAATTAAAGTTTACTATTGATTAATTACTGGTGTTATTTTTCTACCTGAATAGTTTCGGCCTTCTCTTTTTCAGGTAGTTTTGAATCGATTAATTGGCAATTTAGCTGATAGATTTCCTCTGTAATTAGGTTTCCTCTAACCAACTTTCTTTTTCTTTCACCTGGACCCATGTTTCGTAATCCCACGCCACCAGTCATGAGAATATATTTTTTTGTTCCTCCATGGAGATCTGACCGCATTGGAGTACCTGATTTATCACTGCCACCTGTTATCTTTATTTTTCCTTCATTAAACCCGAAAACTGAAGAGTCTATGCTGTCGCCTATTTTAGAACCCAATAAGGGTTGTGCACTTTTATCTTTAATCTCTTGACTAATGCTACTACCGTAAGAATCTGAAATAACTACTTTAAACTCTACCAAACTCCTGTACAAATGAATTTTTAGCCTTAATTAATCTTGCTAAAATATTTCGGTTTTGCTGTCTTATGTATAACATGCAGAACAAAAAAGTAAATGCTTCATGATCTAATTTAATATGGTGTATATTGAGTATATTATTAACCTATACTAGCGATGGAATCAACATAATATACATACATACATACATACTTGTAAAAGGTGTTTTTTTGGTGTTAGACTAAAAAAACATTTAGAATCCGGATTTTTCCCAATTTTCTTGAACATTATCTGCCATGCTTAATGCCTTCTCCCTCATTATCTCTATGTATTTCTCATAATCAATTTCTATGTTACACTTTTTACAAATTATTTTACTATTTTCAATATCATAGTTTGCTTTATCATTGCAATTAATACATCTTGCATCCATAATAACTAATAATGTACCTTTTATTTTTTTATTTTCCTAATAAATTCTTATTTTATGGGAATTCGTATAAGAAAAGTAAAGATGAGCTTTTATCAAATGCATAATATTGTTTCTTCAAAATCATTAAGCCTTTATTCGATATGCGTAATTGGATAATTTTCAATCCAATCTTATTTAACGTGGTGAATTCAAAGAAAATCTTGAAACATCTCTTATCCTGAGAGACAAAAATGAAAATTCAATTATGTTGAACTGGATATGGAAAAAAACTACTCTGTTTATAGTTGGGGTCATTTAACTGTAGATTTTGACTGTTTTTTGTAACTGTAATTGAAAACGATGTATATCGCTATTATGTTTAAAATAATGCCATTGGGGAGAAGGATTTAATCTCGATTTCTATGTAAAAAGAAAAAGAAATTTGGGAATTGTATGGAAAACCAAAAATATATGTGAACTGATTTTTTAAATATTTGAAAATAAAAGACTTGATGGATGGGTGTATTGTAGGTACAGGCACTGATTATGTCGTAATACAAAAAGAAAGAAAACGATATCTGATAGAAATAATGCCTAATACTATTAAAGAATTAAAAAATGCGTCAACCCCGTATGGTTCACAAATCGATTGATTATTTGTAAATTTCCATTTGTATGTAACATTGATAAAAAACGAATAAATCAAATAAGATGTTTATATATATATTTGAAATCTCTTAATCCTGCCACACCCGTTTTGAAACAAGACGAGCAAAAACCTCAAAATAACCCTCAACAATCCGCGAAAATGGATAAACATAAAATTATCTATAACAAAAAGGCAGAATCTGAATTTTTTGTTGATAATTCAGCTTTAGCTGGTTTCACGGGAGAGCGTATATTATACATGGCAGTGAGGGAGTTGATAGAGAATGCTTTAGATTCCTGCGAACTATTTTCGATTTTGCCTTCAATTAAAATCTCGCTAAAAACATTTGATCAATCCAATGATCTTTGGATATTGGACTGTGAAGATAACGGTACAGGTATATCATCCGATAAATTGCCTGTTGCTGTTTGTTCATTCTTAACATCTGCAAAATACATGGAAAAACAACAGCGGGGGCTTTTTGGGGTTGGATTGAAAATGGTTGCGGCATTCTCTACTAAGGATACCGATTTTCCAATTAAAGTGTGGAGTAAATCGATGGAAGAGTCAGATGAATATTACTTTGAGCTGAGAACCGACATTGGAACTAATAAACCAATAGTTTTATTGAAAAAACAAGTAAATAAATCCGAGTCTCATATTGACGGGCCCTCTGGTTTCAGAATACGGGTTGTCCTTAGGGCAAGACTTGTGCCAATTACCAAAAACAAGATTTATGATTATGTTACTCAAACAAGTATCGTAAATCCATATGCTTTTATAACTTTTGAAACAGATGACGGAATGTTTTCCTTTGATAGGCGAACTTCAATAATGCCTACCCCAGCAAAGGAAATTTTGCCGCATCCATCAGATATGGACCTTCAAACACTGAAAAAAGCTATCTCTAAACATTCTGGGCAAAAA
>JBNJLU010000168.1:0-4902 GCA_050591185.1 Candidatus Nitrosocosmicus sp. | reverse complement strand
GATGATGATAAAAGTATCATTGTATAACCTGTTTAGAAGAATACAGTAGAATAAGAATAGTTGTGATCGAAGGATAATGAATTAGGAAACAAAGCAGTATTAAATCAAATTAATCTAAACATCAATGAATATGATTTTGTATTCATTAATAATGATTTTATAAATTAAAAACAAACAATTTCTAATTTATTATTTCAAAATCAATCTTATCTTTACCATTCTTATAGTTGTTAAACATGTTGTATTAAACTGGATTCAATTTGGATGTAATATGGAAATAACTAATAATACAGTTTAATTTAAATAAGATTATGGTTGGAGAGAAAATAGATGATTCATTAAAACTACAAGTAAGAATATTTATTCGTCTTTACAGTATCGTATTGCTTTTTTATTCTTATTTGATTTTAAAAGAAATATCTTTGGTCTTAGCAATGATTTTCCAAGAAGAAAGTGAATAACAATGAATAAAGATAAACATACTATCTTAATTGGTTTCCTAGTGATCTCAATAATTGTTAGTTTTACAACAAGTTTTACTGGTTCTTCGTTTGGCGTGAAAAATGTTAAAACAGGTAAAATGGATATTCAAAATTTTACATCATTTACAGAACCCAACCATGAAAAAAAGATAACAAATAAATCACAATTTAAACTAGCACCCGAATTTGATAAATCTGAAGGTAATATAAATATCAATGGCTATGACCATAGTACGATAACAATGGCCAGTTTAAAAGGAAAGGTTGTTGTGGTGAATTTTTGGACTTATAGCTGCATCAATGTTCTCAGAACTCTTCCGCACCTTATAGACTGGAATACAAAATATGCAGATAAAGGATTAGTGATAGTTGGAGTACATTCGCCAGAGTTTAAATTTGAAAAAGATATCCACAACGTTAAAGCAGCAATACAGAGATATGGGATAAACTATCCTATTATTCAAGATAATAATCATAAAACCTGGAATGCATATGGGAACAATTATTGGCCAAGAATGTATATTATCGATGATAATGGATATATAAGATACGATAAGATTGGTGAAGGGGGTTACAATCAAACAGAAAAGATAATTCAATCTCTTTTATCTGAAAGAGATTCAAAAGTTGGATTAAAAAATATGGATCCAAACAAAACACTTTCTTCTTCTAGTGATAAAATTTTACCCTTAACCAACTCTAACACCACTAAAGGTTTTCTTTCGCAATCAGTTGACTTCTCAAAAATAAAAACAAAAGAGTTGTATTTTGGGTATCAATCTCCTAGTTCATCATTGGGAAATTATCTAGGTTTTCACCCCGGGCAAAATATAACATATGCCATTCCTTTCAATTCCAGTATCAAACCAAATACAATATATTTAGAAGGACAATGGAAAAATAATCCTGATAACATGGAATTACAAAGCGATTCTGGACGCATTGTATTGACCTATTCCGCAAAGTCTGTAAACTTGGTAGCAGGAGGAGTAGGACAAGGAATAGTATATGAAGATAATGCTTTACTGTCGAACAATTCCAAAGGAGTAGATATTGTAAATGATTCTAAACTTATAATTGATCATCCTAGAATGTATAACATAGCAATGCATGACTCGTATGGTATCCATTCACTTATGATTGATGTTAAAGGAAAAGGATTTCAGGCCTACACCTTTACATTTGGATAGCGTAAACCATAAAAGTCTATTCTCCAAATGATTTATTCACTCTTTTTGTTACATTTTATCGCATTGTTTGCAGAATTGCAAATCCAATCATAAATCCAATGACGGCACCAAATGTCGATAACCAGTTTTTTTCCCTATGTGCTTTGGGTATCATGTCATAGTATAGCATATAGAATATCCCTCCCGCGGATACGGCTAATATTAATCCAACAACATACATCATTTCTTGTAAAAAGAATAATCCCACTAGTCCAAGAATTATGGGAATTACTGATACTATTCCTATAGCAGTTAGTGCTTTTTTGCTATTACTAAATGCTGTTTTACCTGTTCTCATTTCACGATATGATGCAATACCTTCAGGAATGTTTTGAATGCCAATTAAAATAGCAATTACAAAACCTGGACCTGCTGCCACCGATGCTCCAAAAGCAAGGGCCTCAGGAATCGTATCTAAACCAATTCCTAATAAAATACCTGCACCGCCTCCTTTTCTCACTGCGATTACATCTGCTATTGTAAATATTACGGCACCAATTAGAAAACATATTAGTGTCATTGTAATTCCAATAATCTTTTCGGCCTCAAATAAAATTCCAAATATAGCTGCAGACATCAGAATTCCTGCTCCAAATGCTGTTAAAAATAGTATTTGAGGCTCGGCAAAGTTGATGTATTTTGACATCAATGCACCGATGAATGATGTGCCTCCAGCAAAAGCAGATAGTGCAATCACATTTATAATGTCTATGATTTCTGTGGTCATTTGTAATAATCAAATTGAAGGAGAATATTTAGCATAATGATTTAGGACACCATAGAAACATTCGGTAACTATCGGACTAGAGGTATAAGAAAAATATCATATACACTACTTCTGATCTTTTGAGTAGTTTCGACAAATCAAAAGTATTGATACACCTTCAGATTAGAAAAAAAGAAAGAAGAATATATTATTATCGTAAATGTCCTATAATTTTAGTTATTCTGGATGGTGCTCCATATCATGTTGAGTTAGTTCTTCTTTTGATTTAAAGGAAAATCCTTCACACTTTGCACATTTATAGGGTTTTTCGTTTTGAGATGACATTTGATTATTTTAATCTAATAGTATATATAAAAAGTGTGATTCTTTATTATAAAATTTTATGGTACAATAATACACTATATTTTCATTGTACAATATTCTATCTAAAAGTTATTATAATTTATACACAATAAATCATACTTGCAAAAGTTCGATCTTATAGTTATTGGTGGTGGTTCAGGTCTGGATATTGCTAGTGCTATAGCTCAGCATGGTCTCAAAGTAGCAATTATTGAAAAAGATAGGATGGGCGGTACCTGCTTGAATAGAGGATGCATACCATCTAAATTACTAATTCACAGTGCTAACGTGGCTGAAACGATAAAAAATGCAGAGATATTTGGTATTAGAGTTAATGGCTTTTCGGTGGATTTTCAGAAAATAATGGCAAGAGTAAATGGAATCACTGATTCTGATTCAGATGAAATAAAGAATGGTCTGCTGCAAACAGAGAATCCAAAGCTCTTTACAAAGCAATGCAAATTTGTCGGAAAGAAGGAAATTGGGTTTGAGACAAAAGGAGGAGATAACAAAGATGATGGTAATGAAATCATAACAGCAGAAAAAATCTTGATTGCCACTGGAACTAGACCTAATGTCCCAAAAATAACAGGCCTTGCGGAATCCGGGTATATTACGAGTACTGAAGCATTACGCCTCAAAAAACAACCTCGTATACTTACATTTATTGGTGGGGGATACATAGCATGTGAACTGGCACATTTTTTTGGTAGCCTGGGAACGAAAATTCATATAATCCAGCGTAACAATGTATTGATTCCAAATGAAGATGAGGAAATATCACACAAATTCACTGAAGTTTTTGCTAAAAAGTATAATGTACATTTAGGATATGATGTACAATCAGTTACAAAAAACAATATTGGTAGTGATGGCAGTGACAAAAGTGCATTCAGTGTAGTGGCAAAAAACAAATCTGGAAAAACACTTGATCTTGATTCGGACCAGGTTCTTGTTTCCGCAGGAAGGGTTCCTAATACATCCTCCCTTGACTTGGAAAAAACTGGTGTAAAGGTCAACGAAAAAGGTTTAATCATGGTTGATGAATACCTTGAGACATCCATGAAAGGGATTTTTGCATTAGGCGATGTTGTGGGCAGATATCCATTTAAACATAATGCAAATCTTGAGGCTCAATACGCTTATGGCAATATCATAGAACACGATAAAAGAACACCAGTAGATTATACCGCAATGCCACATGCTATATTTAGCTCACCGCAAGTTGCAGGTGTTGGTTTTACAGAACAGGAATTAAAAAAGAAAGGCATCGAGTATCTAAAGTCAACATACCCATACATTCAGACCGGAATGGGTGAAGCAATAGAGGATGGAGATGGATTTGTTAAATTTCTAGTCGATAAAAACAATAGAAAAATTCTAGGTTGTCATATAATGGGAACTGATGCTTCCACTTTGATACACGAAGTGTTGGTAGCAATGAGGACGGGGAATGGTAATATAGATAGCATTACAGATACTGTACACATTCATCCAGCACTTTCTGAGGTAATTGCTAGAGCCGCCAGTGGGATATTGTAGATAAATTATACTTTTGAAAGACAAAAGATTTTGATTGGTGTTATTTGCATTACTGCATAACTAAATCCTTGGATATTAAACATCTCGCTACAATTTATTTCTTTATAAAATTGATTTAATATCATCGAAAAAAAGGAATTATTATATAACATTTACGAGCAATTTTCATTATGTTTAGAAAAATTCAAAAATATTTCATACGAAACAAATAAAAGTTCCATTAAGGGGAAAAGTCAAGACTAATCCAGATATAAAAAAATAATAATTAAAATTACTAAATAAATATAATTAAGTGGTTACTAAGTGTATAAAACAATTTAACAAGTATGAATTATAATAGTCAAACATACGTTGCATCCCCATTTATGATTCTTGCAAGTATGGCTGCATTTGATACAGTTGATAGATCGTATGAAAATATTGCTCGAGTTCTTGGTAAGAAAAATTGGCAGGTTTTTATAGGAATATCCCTTCCTTTAGCAAAAAAAGGGATTTTAGTTGGTTTTATAATGACCTGGATAAGGGCGATTGGTGAGTTGGGAGCAACATTGATGCTATCTTATAATCCACACACCATTTC
>JBNJLU010000167.1:0-4946 GCA_050591185.1 Candidatus Nitrosocosmicus sp. | reverse complement strand
ACCCGATATGAAAAGAAGATGGAAAACTATCTTGGGTTGGTACAGTTCTCATGTTGCATCATCATCTACAGAAAGATAATTTTGGGATAGGCTCTTAGTAATATGGCTAACATGGATCCAGATGGTAAGTCTGCTTTTAGATCAAGGTAAATGATACATCTTAATATGCAAAATTTAAAATTATATATTGACATAAATGTACGTCATTATGTATAAATCATCACTTTATATAACTTGATTATTTACATAATATACTACATTGTTGTGTTAAATAAAATCAAATTTATTCTTGCTAATGAACGTTTTTATACCTTTTGTCTTAGATAAAGGGTGTGAATTTATTAATAATTGCCATTTCTGCATCAGTTTGTACATTTTTTGCAGGAGTTTTGCATTTATCCATGGTACCCAGTTTTAATATCAATTCTACAATGCTCTTTTTAGTTGGTGGACTGGCACAAATATTTTGGGTAATACCTACAATAAGAAATTGAGGTCGAACCTGGGATTATATAGGTATTGCAGGAACGGCGGTTTTTATAGTAACATGGATAATTACAAGACTGCCTAATAATCCTATAACCGGAAGAGCGGGAAGAATAGGGGATTCCGCTATTATTATCGAGGTTCTTCAAATAGCATTCATAGTCTTATTGGCGGTTCTTATTGGTAAAAGAGGAACAAAGGAGACAAAAAAATTATTAGATAATGAAACATATTATTTTTTTTATCAAATATTAAGGCTAAACATGAATACTGATTCTGTTTCATAATATCATAACTAGTATGGTATATAACAAATAGGAAAACTATTTCTAAACTTATATAATATAACAATAACAAAAATTTTTATTGGATACCGGTAGGCTTCCAGCGGATAACGATAAAAACAATGATAACTCATGTGGATTCATAAAGAATGATTTTACAAATGTTGAGAATGCTTATAATAACCTAGTAGACAGTTATTGGAAATTCCAGACAAAATCGTTTAATTTTTGTATTAGAGGGCTAGTATTTAGACATTTTAGGTCTGAATCAGAAGATATGGTATATAAAAAATTTAGGAATTAATTATTAATTCTCTTTTTATAATTTTTAAGGTTCATTTTGATTATGGGCCATAATCACTTAAAACAAGGTTCTTAAATCACACTCTGGCAGAAAATCAAGATTATTCATATCTGGGCTATCGGGATTTATAGATAGATGTAACTTTTTTTATGAAGTTCTGGTATATGCAGATGTATTGAGTCATTTTGTTCAATCTAGCAATATTGCCCATCTTCAATGGCGCGGGCAACTATTTTTATGGTATAGTCCCCCGTACCTTTAACACCAGCATGAATAATAAATCTGTCATTATGTTTAACACAGGTTATTTCATTATCGACCATAAAAAACGAAGTTTATTTGATGTTTAAGAATATTTACACTTTCGAGCGAAGCGATGGTATGGCTGAGAGCATACAGAGCCGATACTTCAACAGGTTTTACAAAAGGCATAAACCATTGTTAACTAAATTTTATTTCTAGATGTTTTTGATAGTTGTTGGTTTTTCAATTGATTTACTTTCGGATTCGGCTTTGGACAAAGTGTCATGAAACTGCGATATTTCTATAGCGAATTTTTCCAATAGTTTTACGGCCGGAAGTGAGGAATTCAATATATACATGTTCGTTTTTCCGATCTTGCGGTTTTTGCAAATTAAATGGTATTTCTCAAGATTAGGTATTTCCCTAAACACAGTTCTAAAAGACAAACCTATTTTTTGTGCTATTTCAGTGGGAGAATAGTCAAATTCTTTATGGTCAACGAAAAAGTCCATTATTTGAGAGGCAGCATGCGATGAGAAAATCTTAGATAATATTGCTAAATTTGACATATTTGATGGTTCTGCTGTCACATATTAAATTATATAGTACCATATTTGTCCTTTTCTATGGCATTTGTAATAAATTAGACTATAATTTTATTGTGCCTGAATGATGATGCCGGATACAGGTTAAATAGTTATGAAGATTATTTAATGATGTTGAACACTTTTGAGATTGCGATATTACGTATTCTAGTCAAAAGAAATCAATTCCCAATCACTATTCATGGTTTAATTGAAGGGTTTCCAGATGGTTCAGAAAATAACGTTGTTAGTGCCATATCTAATCTAAGGGATTTAAACTATGTCTTCATAATGCCTGGTGACCCTAAAGAAGAAGAAAATATTGTTTATAATTTAGAGAAGAAAAATGAAATATTAAAAATAGTTGATCCCCTTCAAGAAATAAAAATTGAAAATGGATCTGATAAAACACATGTAAACAAAATAGATGAAGTCAACAAAAATAACAAAAAGCAAAATTCTTTGCTAAATCCAATTAAAATACTAATCTCTGCCATACTTATCATATCATTTGGATTGGTTACAAACTCAATGCCAACCACTAACGACATTTCGCACATAATTAACGATAATATTTATCACCATTATCTTGAGTATGGTGAAGCCTACGGCAACAATGGGGATTATTATCCAAAGTCCATTGAGGGCAAAGTTGCTGGTTTATCTTTTAATGGTGATTATAACGGAGACAAAACAACAGATAGTTTACACCATCCTGTTTGTTACAGAACATAATAAGAAAATTGTTTTTAATATAAATCTAATTTTTATTCAACCACTAAAAGAATATTATTTTTAGAGGTAGAAACACGTAATTTCTTTTACCCTAGTAATTAAAGGTTTCTATTATATGCTTAATGCAAGTAAAAAGAATACAATTGCTGTAAAAAATAGTTTACTAATCAAAACATAAGGGCCATTAACTGACGCTCTATAAAGGCACATCAATATAAGAGTGAGCAAGGCCATGGTTTCTTGGTTTACTCGTTCTAGGAGTGGCCCATCTATCGAAATGAAACTGTTAGAGTGTACATAGGATGAATATAATAGTACATTATTTTTTAATTTAAAGTCTTAACATAAGGACATTTAATGCTGTTTTTAATGCAAACCAAACAAATAAGAAGCAGCAAATCTACTTTAAAAAATAGCAAATTATAATTTTTAAACTGATGTGTTTTGTATTAGAATGTATATAAAATGTAGTTTTCAAACATGATTATCCATGAGCAACAACATAAGTAAATTAAAGATTGATTTTTCAATAAAACGGGAGGTATTCTTTGTTGTCTTGGGGGCTTTGCTTGGCGGAATAGTATCTCCTTCCAGCCTCCGTCCCATAGAATTGCCACCATTTAGCCGAGGTGGGAGTTGGTGATGTTAACCTTTCACGCCAAAACCTCTCAAGATATTGGTGTGAGCCATCCCAACTACCTTTTTGTTTGGCGTAACCTACGAGTATGGCCGCATTAATGGCGCCAATAGAAGTTCCAATTACGACATCAAATAAGGGCCTGTTAGTTTCACCATTTAGTTTGTCTTCCTCAGTCAGTTTGTTGTATAGTGTTTTAAAAACCCCAACCTCAAAAACACCCAGAGCCACACCACCCTGCAATACCAATGCCCTCCGTGTTTTAGCCATATGCCAATGTTCTACATTAACATGCTTTTCTCTTTTACTGCTTTTTCTGAAACACAGTTATGCAAATTAGTGGAGATGGGCAAATGTCTGGAGGTTATGGCACATATTGTGAGATGATGATGGCTAGGTTGGAGTGAGTGGAACCATTGAAAGTGGGCAATCGTCTTAGACGGCTCAAAATTGCTACCCTTCATTTATTCGTCCAAGCTTTGAAGATATTGTCTTTCCCGTGTTTTAGTCAAATCTGAAATTAAACCATATGTCCGCATTATTGCCATTCTGTTTGTATAATGGCCTCACATGATCTGCTAATAACCTAAACTTCATTGAAAACTCCAAGTGAATAATATTACTGCCATCATCAACATCAGACAGACTGCGTTCGCTGTTTTGTATGGCCAATACATTAGGCATTGGATTGTCTGCGGCAACCGTTTGACTTGGCACTTTAGTGGTGTCTTCTTGTTTAATATTGTCAAAGTGTTGGTTCACGGGGCTAAGAACTGACACCAAATCAGCAATGACATATTCCTCTCTTATAGGAGAATGATTATTGGCAACTCCAGGTTCCTCTGGCAGCAACTATCTTTCCATCTTTTTCTATTGATTGAACATTCCCCCATCTCATATTATCCCAAGAGCCAAGACGGATTCCAGATGACGCCATGGTGGTGATTATGGATTTTAGCCTTCTGTCAGGATATTCCAAAAGTTTTCTTATTTCATCGATTGTTGGAATACGGTCATCTTAATAGTTTTTTGCCTTCGGAAGTCCCCTGGTGATTTTTTTCCACGCACTGGAAAAGTCAGCCAACTCGCAAAACAACTTTATGCTCTACTAATTTCTTATTGTAGGGCCCGTAATCTCTTTTTTGTTGAAGCGGTCTAGTTGAAACCGCATAAACCTCAACACTTGTTTGAATAGCCATCCATTGCCCCCTTTCTTTACCAAATCAACAAAAACATTACTCTTCTCCTCTACTGTTGTTGCTTCTATATTCACAAAATCAAAGAAGTTTTCGAGCCTCTTTTGTTACTTTTCCCTTGTCACCGGCGACTTCATGGCGTACAAATACAGTGACCATGGGTCTAGTTCCTGATTGTTTTGGTTTTCTACCACTTTTTTTATACACCTTATTTTAGTAGAACCCATTTTAAAGAGCCATTATCGTAACGGGCCCGGAGGGCTTCGACTCTGGCATGTATAAGGGAACTGTTAATCTATTACTTAAATATTATATTAGCTATGCCAATCAGCTGGAACCCTCACATGTTTTGCTATCATCTGAATCTGTGTTATAGAATGATCACCTAAAGGAACCATCATAATTGGATATGGTATTTTGATAATACTTAGTCCATAGATCAGAGGTTAAAGACGCTGTTTCAAAAAGTAACAGCAA
>JBNJLU010000166.1:0-4967 GCA_050591185.1 Candidatus Nitrosocosmicus sp. | reverse complement strand
GAAATAGAATTCAAAATAATAAAAACCAATAGAAGAAAAACAAGTGAAATTGTGATTAAATATGATGATGTTTTTATAAGGGCACCAAATTCAAAATCTATTCAGGATATAGAAACTTTAGTAAAAGACAAAGCAGAATGGATACTTCAAAAGATAAAAGAGAATGAAGGAAAAAAACCTGAAATTATGTTGCCGGATTACAAAAATAACACCACATTACCATATTTGGGGAAAAATATTCCCTTTAAAATTGTTAAAGATGACGCGGATTATTTGGAATTCTTAAACGATGAATTCATAGTCCATATCAAGAAAAATCCAGTCAAGACAACATATGAAAAATGGTTATTTAGATCATCTAATACAATTTTTAATCCATATGTGGAAAAATATTCAGCTTTGTTAAATGTTAAACCAAAGAAAATCCTCATAAAAAACTTAAAAAGCAGATGGGGTAGCGCAACCTATAAGGGAATAATTAATTTAAATGTTAATTTAATAAAGGCTCCTGCAGGGGTAATTGAATATGTGGTTTTGCATGAAATGGGTCATCTTATAGAAAAAAATCATTCGCCTAAATTTTGGAAGTTGATACGCAATCACATGTCCAATTATCCTGAAAAAGTGAAATGGCTCAAAATTAATGGCACAAATATATTGTAGTTCAATTTTAAATCTTGTTAATCTGCTATTTGTTGTAGGGCTACATGATGTGTTTTAATAATTTAATATTTAAAAATAACTCTCTTGCTGTGGTGACATTAATTGAAATGAATTGAAATAACAATTTTTAACTGGTTGTAGGAATGGTAATTCTAACTGTTTTAAAATAATCAAATTTTTGTATGTTGGTGAATGTAGTAATAAACTTGATATAACATGTTTAGCTTTTTAATTTTTGTTTTGCGTAATATAAAGATTATGTTTCATTTTTTAATTGTAAATCTTTTTGAATAACATTGATGATGCGTGTTTTATTATAACAATGGTACGTCTTATGTTTGACAATTTATTATAACTTAATACTGTGAAAATCTAACAGTAACAACCATCCAAACTCTGATATAACTAATTTTAACTATAGATTCTGACTATTATGAGTAACATAACAAAGAACCACAAAGTTGGTATATTCGCAATCTTCATCGCTTCAGCATTAATGTTGGGAACAATCTCTGTTTCAGGAATCGACTCCGCATTAGCAACCAAATACAAAGACAACAACAGAGGCGGAAACGAAGCAGAACAATCAATTGAACAAACACAAGTTAGCAAACAAGACTCACAATGTGTAAACGCTGGAACTGTAGTACTATCACTAGCAAACTGCAACAACATAGCATTGCAATTACAAGCAAACACAGGTAGCAACGCCATAGGACAAGAATAAACCACCCTTTTTTTTCTTTTCATAGATAAACAAAACACACATTAATCAAATCTCCAGGCAAAAATCTCAGATACCATATTACAACACTAAAAAATTAATCATATACTGCTAGCAGAGTTATGTGGCGCGCTTTCTATTTAAATGGCCACTTTAATGGTTTGTCCACATGTTCACTTTAAATTTACAATATTGCCACCTATAACGAAATTATAATGAATTTGGTTTTGATGCGTTAATGAATGATTATTATGAGCAAAAACCTTTAATTTATGTTGTTTGTTTACAGGTAGTCAAACAATGTCTTTTGAGTAGGCGACAATTTTTTGCTTTCTTGTTTGGACATATTAGAAATCTTTATGCCCAACTTGCGCATAAGGGTAAATTCGCCTTTGCTGTATTTGCCATCATTATCCATTGCATCTAGATTAAATTTCCCTAATAACGGTTCCAACGCAGCAACAATGCTTTCCTTGCTATTTTGGTAAGAGGGAAACGTTGTTTCCCTTGTTTCGACCGTAAAGTCTGTTTTCATTAGCTTTATACCCACCGTTTTAAATTCATATCCTCTACGTTTGACTCTCCCATAGACATCGTCAACTAACTCATTTACCAAATATTCCAATATCACCCCCTTATCTTTGGTCGGCATTTGCAATGTCCGTTCTGTGCTAAGGGATAGGTTTTCTTCTTTTGGTAATACCGGCTCATTTTCTTCGCCATTGGCCACAAGCCACATCCACAATCCGTTTTTCTTACCGAATGTAGCAATTAGCTTTTGAACATCACATTTTGCCAACTGCCCAATTGTTTTAATCCCCATTTCTTTCAGGATCTGGGAAGTTTTTATACCGATACCCGCAATTCGATCCACCTCCAAAGGCTCCAAAAACTGTAACAGATTTTGAGAATAAACAACTGTCAAGCCATCTGGTTTTTTAAAATCGGACGCAATCTTTGCAGCGGATTTGGTGGGTGCCACACCTATTGAACACAAGAGCCCGCTGCATTGTTGTTTTATTGAATCCTTTATTTTTTGTGCATACCCCTCTACTGAAAAATCTGTATTCATGTCATGGTTTCCGGTAGATCCCTGTTTTTCCCCTTTCTCTTGATTAATCGGTTTAGAGCGATTTACTGCGAATTTATGCTGTTGCTGCTGCTGTAGTTGAATAACCTTACTTGTGCAATCCACATATGCTTCATCAATGCTCGTTTGCTCTAAAACATCGGCATACTCTTCTAACAACACCATCACATGGCGAGATATTTCACTATAGTAGTGCTTGTCTACCGGTTTTAAGATAAGGCTGGGACAGAGTTCCTTGGCTTTTAGCAAAGACATTGCGGACATAACACCATATTTTCTGGCTTCATATGAACAAGAAGCTACGGCCCCCCTCGTTATTGTACCCTCTTTTTCAGGGGTCATTATTACAGCATGAGGTTTCCCTTTAAGTGATGGGTCCCTAATTTCCTCACATGCTGGAAAAAACGCATTCATATCAACATGCATTACCACTTTTCCACTCCAATGTAACGGCAACTGTGTATCAGGGGTATGCCATTTTTTTTCTTGCAAATTCAGTAAACTAAGAATAGAGTTTATTTTGGAAGGAACATCTACAACTATAACCGCAAAATCAATGCTTTTCTCTCCCGTTCTTGTTGAGATCATTTCTTTCTCCTTTTGCTTTATTAGATTGATCCATTCAGATTCATTATAGTTTTTTTCAAATGCACTGTCAGACAGTTTAAGAAAAATAAAATCCGAAGTAACCGCGGGATAATAGGATTTGTAGCCACCACTAGACCAAGCGAAAACAGACTCATACTTTCTAAGTACATTGTAAGTCAAATCTTGATGCCATGAAGGATGATTAAATTCAAAAACAACCGAATAGCCATGGTAAGTGCATTCGTTTAACGTATTTTCAAGCCATTCTCTTCCACCATTAGCTAATGATATGGGCTTTGGGGGAGAAATAACAACACACAGAGTTTTTTCCTCTAAAGGCGCCCAATACTCCAAAAAGTCCCCGATATCCCTTATTGCATCTCCGTTGTGTCTCTTTTCTACAACAGACTGAGGCATTTTTAAAGTAAAACGAAAACCACCAGGTGTTTCCGTAAACCAATTCTTCAATGTTGCAGGGCTGGGAAGAAAAGAACTATCGCTTAAATCAACATGTACAAAATCAAAAACTTTAGAATAATATGATAGAAAATATTTGGACTCTAGGCCAACAGGATAAAAATCTTTGGCCCATGGTTGGTTTCGCCACCCGGAGCATCCAACATAATATTTCAAGTACCTCCACCTAGACTCCTTTATTGTGATCTATTCATTTAATCAGGTCTGGTTTAAACATATCATCTCAGTTCTCAGAGGAAGGAGGGGAAGGAGGAGAACACTATACACACACATGTAATAGACTACGCCTGTGTTTTTTTGTTAATTCTATAGCACATACACATGGCTAAATACTAAAAGATAGGCGTATAATTTATTTATGTTCGGTGCAAAATAACCTTGCAGACATCATCGAAATTAAAGACACTAATAAACATGTTTTTGCACAAAATTTACACCAATGCAACGAGCACATCATTAACACAAATTAATCAAAGTAACGTTCTGCAAAGGAAAACCATTTATTCATTTACTTCAACACTAATTTTTACCCTCATTTCTGCTTAAGAATAATAGATATAGATGTATTGGCATATACAACTTTTTTCCCCCACATTGTCAGTTTTTATACCATGTAAATAAGGTCATAAAAAAAATAAATAAAGACCATAAAAACTAAATTCCAAAATGAAACTGCTTTGCTATTTTCAAGGTATTTGTGTGTAAAATAACTGATAAAGATTATCCATGCCTGACTTTATTTTGTATGCTATAATCTTATGCTTATTTATACTATCTTAACATATTAATTTCATATGGATAAAGAAAATAGAGACCAATCAGAAGAGGATATGTTAAAGCCTATCCAGGAAGAGGAAGTAAAAAAGGATATTGACGAGGTCAAAAACTCGGAGGAACTAAAAAAGGAAATGTTAAAGCCAATCACAAAATCAAAATCAGATACAGATAGGGAATTACAAGATTTAGAAGTCGAAACAACAGGAGGTGGGGTTGGCGGTAGCGGCGGTTAATTCTATAAAATATTTTTGTATGCGCATTCTTATTCTAAACCAAGTTTTTAATTTTACCTAACTAAACAAGAGACAAAGGATATTAAGTTACTTCTTGTGCTGATAAAACAGGCACCATAAATAAAAATGGAATTAGGCCAATTACCTTTTTTTATCTTATGTAAAAATTGGATCATATGCTACATAGCATGTTGTCATATGTTTGATGATAAAAGACTTATTTTTTAATGTCTTTTTTCACCAAATAAAAAAATTTAGCCAACATACAAATATAATCTGTCAAGCCCTTTTTAGTTTCATTGTCTCAAAGTCTATAAAATAAGAGCCTATCCCAAAATTATCTTTCTGTAGATAATGATACAACATGAGAACTGTACCTACCCGAGATAGTTCTCTACTTTCTTTTCATATCTTG
>JBNJLU010000165.1:0-4978 GCA_050591185.1 Candidatus Nitrosocosmicus sp. | reverse complement strand
TATCATCAAAGACTAGAGTTGGTTGATGGTCAGGGACATTTGAAGAAGGCAATTCTATAGTTACCCTAAACTCTAGGTGTCCGGCATTGGTAGCGATATGTTGCTCGGCAAAACTTGAGCTTAAGGGTTCTGCGATTTCCTCATCACACATCAGGCATTTAACAGTGATCTTTTTTGTTTGGCTGTTCATTATATTAGATGTGTTTTTTATGTATCTATATCTTTCTTCAAACGCCTCCTCATTTAACTATAAAACTATGGATTGAATCAGCTCTATTTCTATTATTAATACCATATATAACAAAACACCCTCAGGATGCATTGGCTATGGGTTATATTTTGTACTTTCTAGGTTTGTCCTTTAGCAACACACAAAAGCATTACCTCTTTAATATTCAACTTAAAGTGACAGTTATATCTGTAAATGGATCCAAAAGTATAAACTAATAAAAATGACAAGCAATAGGAAAAAAATGCAGGTACATAAAGACTAATTAATCAACATCTTCCTTTAGTTTTTCTTTGTTATATTCGGTATTCATATCTTTGTCGGTATCCTTCATTTTATTACCCATTGCTTTGGCACCTGCTTTCATCTTATCACCCATTTCTTCTAATTCACCTTTAGTATCATCTGCTGCATTCTCTGTTTTTCTATTTATCTCTCTTTCTTCATCATTATAACTATCCATGTCATATTATGATAATGATAAAATTATTTAAGGATCATGTTTATTGATATATAGATTTCCCTCCGCAGCATCCATGTCTCCTGTAATAGGTGATAGATGGCGAATAAGCCGGAGCCTTGGGAGGCATCAGATACAATATCATCACTTTCACATTAATTGATATAATGGTGTTTTATGTAGTATAACCAAAAATAATAATTCTAATTAAACTTCAATGTATTACAATTTCCTTATAGTATTTAGAAACTACTAGATGCCTGTTGCCATCAAAACATCAATCAGTGACATTGACACTTTAGAGTTTTCAATGTCCAACTTTTTGGCAAACTCTTTCGGAATGACTAAAGATGTATAATTATCATAATCATTCCTAATGGTCTTTCCAATCAACATAGCCTTATCACCGTTTCCATTATTTTCTTTAGTGTTACCCATAACAATAACTACATTTAATGAGATTTAAAGTATGTCATAGAAGACATACATCTCGTCTTGATTATAGACCATTTCAATTCTATGTATGTCGATCATTAAACTTATTCCCATAGTAAAAAGGTCGTTAAAATAACTATTGTTTTAGCAGGACATAAAACACTATTCCAGTCACCTAACACCCATTTTTATAGTTTTTATCCACCCGTATCTTTCCTCCATGGGCTTCTACAATTCCTTTGCAGATTACTAACCCCAATCCAGTGCCCCCATGTCTTCTTGTAAGGGCGGTATCAATCTGATAAAATTTACTAAACATCTTATCGATTTTGTCATGCGGTATACCGGACCCATTGTCATTTACCCAAAACACCCCAAATCGTATATGCCCCGTTTTTCCATCGGATGGTGATTGATCAACGCCTTCGTTTGCCTCAGAATAATAATCTGCCCCTATTGCTATTTTCCCGTCTTTTTCTTTTACAAAATCAACCGAATTCTTTATCAGGTTACCAAATACCTGTCCAATTCTGTTTGTGTCGCAAAACACCCTGGTGTTATTTTTTGTCATTATGTCGGCAACGACAGTAACGCCTTTTTCATCTGCTATTGATTTCAAATTGTCGACATTCTGCATAATTAGTTCTTTTACCCCTATGCTGGTTTTATTTAATTTTAGCCTACTCAAATCAATCTTGTAGACATCCAGTATGTCACCTACCAATGTCTCAAGTGAGGTTATGTTTCTAATTATAGAATCGACTGCTTTTTTCTGTCTTTCATTCAATTCCGAACCTTCCATGTATTTTGGTTTCCTGAGCATGTGGGAAAATGCCTTGATGGGTGTAAGAGGAGTCCTCAATTCATGGCTCACCATAGATATGAATTCCTCTTTGGCCTTTTCGCTTGCAAGAAGTCGCTCATTGATAACTTCCAGCCTATTGTTTGCCTCGGAGAGGTGTTTTGTCCGTAAATCCACCTCCTTTTCCACAACCTTATTCCAACCATAAAGCAAAAAGAAAGACATAATTAAAGCGAATGTCATAACAGACAGCAAAACCCAAATCTGAATTGTATGAATCCGCAAAGATTCTCCAACTTTGGAGTAAATTGTTGCTGTGGGTGTTACCACGGTAATGCCAAATAGGGTCTTATTGTCATGGATTATTGGAAAACCAGTACCTAACACCTCCTGTCCATTGACAGAATATGTGCTAGATGATGCTTTTCCTCCAACCAAATCACCTATTAGGCGATAAAATGCAGGATCATTGTTAAAGAATTTCCTTACTTCTTCGCTAAAAACATTTTTGTGTAGAACTGGTTCCCTAGGTGTTACCAAAACATTTCCATCTTTATCATAGGCCGCCAGGAATTGGGAACTAACGTCATATATGTTACCATATCGAGAAAATACGGTATCTGAAGGTGCCAATACGCCGACTATCCCAATTAAATCACCATTTTCTCTATTTAATATGGGGTATGTTGCGCCTATACGGTTTTTTCCGTCCAATCCAGTATAGTTAGATGCAATCATTGGCTCTCGGGTCTCAATAGATTCCCTAACCCAACTGGCTCTTGTGGAAAGATTAGAGCCGATAAACTTGTCCTCGCCACGAGGGACAATGTTTAGTTTGATGATGCCGTTTGGATCCATAATAAACATCCTATCCACGGTATTGTTAATTTGAGAATAAGTTTCCTCCATTAATTTTTCGGTTCTGCTATCAACAAGCAATCCTTTCTGTAGGTAAATGGAGTCTGAAAGCCCTTTTAGTGAACTCATGATAACTTTAAGGTCCGAATTGAGATTATTGGCTATATATTCTGTAGATTGGTTTTGGCGCATTTCCTGTTGCAACAATAATGATTGCCTGACATTAGTTTCGTTAACGTTCTGAAAATAAAATAGAAGGCAATAAGACAGGATAAAAACAGATGCAATTACAACAATTAAATATTTCCTTTGCTTTGCATTCAATACGTTGGAACATTGTTTGTAGAGTATATGACTTTTTTGCATGAAAAATCAATCAAACAACATTAAGATCATAAATAGAAAAATTTGCGTTATGTTGGGAGAGATTAATTTAAGGCCAACGGAATGATAAAACTTTATTGACTCAAATTGAAGACGTCGTCTAGATGTTCATTTAGTTCATTTGCTGCCTCTTTAATTTTTAAATTGATGCATTTTGAGATTCATTTGCGATGCAAGCCTGCCATCCGGTGACTCGTCCCCTCAATCCATCGAATCCAGGCATATTGATACTTTTTTTCGTATCGAAAACTGTCCATGTAGGTTGGCTGCTGCCGATTCTTTTGCTCTAAATCCGCAAATTGTCAGATTCCGGTGTCAAATTGATTTAGCACACCCAAGCAATAGTAAAGTCTCTTTGTCTTCATCTTGCCTAATTAATTTGTCTTCAGTACATTTAAAAAAAACCACGGGGTTGATTCATAAAGCACATCAATGAACATAAAAAAGTTCGTCCACCGACGCAAAAACAAAAGTTAGCCCACCTCGATTTCTCTATAAAGTTTAGTTTTAAAGTAAAGGTATCAGTATTTTGCAGTTTTGCATGTAAAACATCAATTTAACTGAAATGCATAAAGATGTAATTTTTATTTTGATGTGCATAATGCAACAATAAGTTTTTTATCAAATAGATTGATAGTTCAGGATATGGTGGATGAATCATCCTTTATCCAGTTAAAGGAACCAAGGCATCATCATCATAATGAAATCACAGCGGTCGTATTTGATTATGACAAAAGACTAGAAATTGGCCTGATTGCTATTGATAGTGCTGTTTGTGGATTTGACATAGTTTGGGATAAGATAATGTCTAGTTCCCTAAGGAAATATTTTCAGTAATATGCCATTTAGCATAATACCCATTTTTCCGGACACACATATATAAACTATGGTGATTAATTATAGATAATGGTAATAAAATTCATTCTTCTCCCAGTATTGGGATTAATTGTATCAATGTTTGCATTTAATGGCATTTATGATTTTGCATTTGCGGCATTGCCCGAACCTTCGAATAACGGTATTCAAACTGCCGAGAATACACAGGGAACTAAGAATGCAGATATTCAAAACCCAAAGTCATACATTAATAGTGAATGGGTTGACGGCGAAAGAATATCCACTAACCCACACAGCGGAAAACAACTTCCCTAACCCTATGAGTCTACAATTATCTGGTTTTAATTATAATTATAATTATAATTAGATTTGGAAATTTTATTTTTCTGATAGGGATGTCGCAAATGACCTGATTGCCTCACTAGGTGATGTTTTAAACCTTTGTCCCACAACATACCCGACAACTATAGGTCCGCTTTTGAGATTTTGAAGCCCTTACAACAAATAAAAACGGTGGCAATGGGAAAATATAGTAAAAAAAAGCAGGCAACGCGATTTAAAATACATTAAAATATCAATATCCTTTTCCCCTTTTTCTCTAATTCCTTTTCGATTTGCAGTCTCGAGTGCAGATCCTATATGTAGTGGATGTTTTTTTTAGTTCAATATAGCACAATAGTCCACCAAAATAATTTTATTGATTGGATGGCGTGGACATTACATCGGATATTTTTGTAATTCTGTCTTCTGGGTGGTATCTATTCACTATCTCTGACAATGGTATTCGTTTTCCGCCTACTACCTTTAGGTCTATATCAATCCTGTTATCCTCTCGAATGTCAATGATATTACAGGTATCCTCAAATAACCCCTATATCTCCATGAGCTTACTGTTCCAGCATATGCAATTTTCATGGTTCCTAAATCCCATAGCCATGGCCTATGTTTATGACCGCATATAACTAGATCCACA
>JBNJLU010000164.1:0-5013 GCA_050591185.1 Candidatus Nitrosocosmicus sp. | reverse complement strand
TCGGCATCATCAATTGTGGATATAATAATCCTTCCATATAGTCACCGCGGAACCTGTGGTCCTGGTACAGTTGATCATGTTGCGTGGCGAACACCAACTAATGAAAGTCAATACGGGTTGCGCAACCGCTTAAATAAGGTTGGGTTAAACACCACCCCCGTTATTGATCGGATCTACTTTAACTCTGTGTACTTTAGGGAACCAGGTGGGGTTTTATTTGAAATATCAACCGATATCCCGGGCTTTCTCGTAGATCAAAAACCAGAAGAATTAGGACAGAAGCTTATCTTGCCCAAATTGTTAGAGTATAGACGGGCTTACATTGAAAAGTCGTTACATCCACTTAAATTGCCCTCTAATGAAAATGCTGACGCCTAACGCAAAAATGAAATGAAAGACAAACCAGTGATTTTTATAGTACAGCGCAAAAGACAAAAATACATAAAAAAAAGGAAAACATTATTAACTCAATAATCATGAATCTTTGGACTAGTATTAAAGCCCATAGAAGGCAGGATGATAAAAATAAGTCAATAGGCTTGACTTGTTTATATTCTATAATGGTGGAGATATTAAGTGTGAGAATTGCGACATGAAATCAGAAAAAAATACTTACTTTATTATGATGGCCATATCCTAACAATTGAACCAAATGGTTTTTATCATCTTAAATGAATTGTTTGAATTTAAGATACTGAGAGATGGGTCGAAGAATAATGTGAGTATATTAAATTGGAGACGGTTTAAAATTAATCAGATTTGCAATATCAATCAATGACCAAACTTACAATGGCAAAGAATCTTTACATCGGGAAAACGCAACAGTTTTGATGCATGTGTTTCAATAGTTAATGAATTAATTCATGTTATTGACAATGTATCATGGATTTATTGTATCTGATGTGATAAATATTTCTATGCTGATTGTATCCTTAAGTGATGCCGATTATTTGGCAATCAAATAGAAATTTAAATATCATGGATTAACATACAGTATGATTATGTCTTGCCGAGTTGAGCTATCAGATGATGAAGTAAAAAAAGTGATTGCAATTCTAAGATTTGCAAAGGATGCATGCCCAGTTGAGAGTATTTCTGAGAATATCGATAATGATGCAGTAGAGAATCTGGTGTCAAAGTTTGAAAAATCTCTTGTTGCCTAGTTACTTTGCATTTTGTATAAATGGCAATACTAGAAAGACAATAACCAAATTTTTTTAACTTTACCAATGACCGCATTATAAAAAAATTATTGGTCGGCAATTGATAATGATAAAAATGTGATTTTACGAAGATGATTGTAATTTATAGTTTATCTGTTTAACATCTTTACGGATTTCATCAATAAGAACCTGAATCTGTTGATTTTGTTCGTGTACAAAAGCAGTTAGTTGGATAAGAACATCGCCCTTATGCATCCATTCCCTACCTGTGAGAAGGCCACTGGCTACATCTCCAAAAATTGTATTGTGCATATCATGTAAATGCTGCTCATTATAGTCTCGTCCCAATATCCTTGACAGTTCTCTTATGGTGTTATGTTGCTCACCCATTACTGTTAACAGTTTACCTATGCTCACGGTAGCAGGTGTGCCGCCTAACTTTGAATCGAGAAATTCTTTGTTAAACCTAGCTGTATTGGCCATAACATTTTGAGGTGTGTTATCAATGGGTGTGGGGTTTACATTTTGATTTTGGGTGTTTTTTTGCTTTCATTGACCATAAACTTCTTTATGTGATCAGGGTTTATAACATAATCGCTTTGCAGTCATGATGCTAAAAATTACATTCCAACAACAGTCACCTATTTTAATTTATCATGGCAATATTGGGCTCTGTTCACTTAAGGAAATCTTATAGCTTGAAGATGCTCTATCTCATATGTGATTAACAGAAACAGAACACCTTCAAAGTATGTATGCTATGGTCTGTATTTGTATTTTTCAGGCTTATCCTTAAGACAAACCTCAGAAAGACTTGCTTTCCTTGTCAAGCGAAACCATGTATCGATTTGGAACTGGATTCAAAAGTACCATCCACAAAAGTTGTCATATCGTAGGAGGAAAATATCAGAGTACATTGTTGATGAGACACTGATAAAAGTTGGTTCTCAATATATCTGGATTTGGGTTGCAATAGGGCCTGAAAAAAGAGAAATTCTCGCACTAAACATATCCAAAGAAAGGAACATGTTAATAGCAGAACGATTCATTGCTGATTTAGTCAAGATTCATAGAAGACACCCTGTATCAACGGACGGTGGAACTTGGTATCCACAAGCTTGTAGATTCCTGAAACTCGATCACCATATCCATTCCTCTTTGGAGAAAAGCCTGATTGAAAGGAAAATGCAGTACATCAAGGACAGAACAGAAAGTTTTGACGATTACTTTCCATGTAAGTTAAAGAATTGTAAGCTAAAGCATGTAAGGAATTGGCTACAACTATTTGTAGATCATCATAATAGTGAATTAAAAATGCTTAAGTGAACAGAGCCCAATATTGTGGAAAGCACCTTTAATAAACGAAGAAAAAAGAGTGACAAAAAATGGTGCCTTTAGATACAGCTGCGAATGGGCATGTCCAAGAATCCAATACCCTATCAGCAACTGTTAATTTACAAAATATTAGATAGGGCTTAATTAAAGGAATAGAATCGCCTATAGGAGGTATCGTACAATTCTAATTGTGTATTACCAAACACAGGTCATGCCTTATTAACATTATATAGATGTGCCACTATTCGACTTTGAGAAAAGAAACTTATTATAGTATATTTAACTCAATACCTGTTTTTATATTGGATGAAGTGTAGTATTGCCCAAGCATTTCAAATTTTACAGCAAAGACCAATGAAATTAACGGTATTCTAATTTCTCCCTTTAATCGTTGGTTTAGCCAAAATATGTGTTCATCTGTTACCATTTCTGACACCAAAACCTCCACTAGGAAAAAAGAAAAATATAGGCTAATTGCACATATGTGTTTTAAGCTAAAGTAGATTTATTGGTTAAACTTGTTATCATTTGCGAGCGACTCAGGCTTTTCTTCTGGAAAGAGCAATTGGCTTACTCCGGTTTCTGCGGGCTTACCATAAAGATCTGGATGTATGTAGTAGCCCCTTTCCTTCTCTGGCTTTTCTCCCTCAACCTGAACCCTATAGGCATTCGCCCAAGGATCCCTGCGTATGCCAGTTACCTGCCAGGAGACTTTCATACCTGAAGTACCTCCTGCAATCTTGAAGCGGCTGTTGTTGTTGTTATCGCTGCTACTGCTAGTGCTACTGCCGTCTGTAGTAGTGTCAGAAATTTCCTCTGCGATATGGATATTGGGTCCAGGAGCGCCGATAGCAGTCAATTGATAACGAAAATCCTTATTGAGCGCACTGAACCAATCTGGCAAATCTACCTTGGCTTCACCGTTTGCATCTAATACAACTACACCATCATAGATGTTCTTCATATCGGGTGACTCCACAGAGGAGTGGCAAAGATACTTGTTTGCTGGATCGAGTGGATGGTCTATCCTAAATGAGCCCCCAGCTTTTGAGAGAGAGCCAGTTATCGTGACGTTGCCGGCTAGGTATGCCGCATGGCCGCTTCCGCCGTAGGCATACACACCAACGCTGTCGTAGCTGTAGCCATAAACACCAATGTATCTGTGACTGGAACCATACACGCCACTATTGCTATCGCTGAAACCGTACACGCCCCTGTTGCTACCGCTGGAACCATGCACTCCATTATTGCTATTGCTGTAACCAAACACCCCAATGCCTCTCTCGCTTCTGCCAATCAGGCCATAGCCTTTACCATCGTCGGACCCGACAAAAGATGACATATCACAATAGCCCTCCTTCCAACAGACAGGATTTTGCGAGATTTGCATCTAAGTGGTGTAAAAGAAAATAACTTGCACTTGCCATAATAAATTTTATGAAAATGTAATTATTTAATTCATTTGTTCGCTTTATGCATTATTGTCATGGATTAAATGAATATGATGCTGCTAATTGTTTTGGCGACCTCGATTGACATATTTCATTAGAACATTTAGAACTTTTATATCGGATATCTAGAATTTGAGTCTCAAAATAATTTAAGTGGATATTAAAAAAATGGTTTTATCTCATTTAGAATGGAAAGAATATGATGAAAGTTATTCTATTTTATTTAATATTATTGAATGCCAAGACCATTTTAATGAAAAAATGTTAGATTTTTTAGAAAGTAATATAGAACATTTACAACAAATTTTAAAACGACCTGTCGATTATGACATAGTAAGATATTATTTAGTTTTAATAGTTGAAGATAATAGAAAAACCAAAAAATTAGAACTAATAGAAAAATCTTTTCAAGACATTACTCTATGGAGCGATAACATCATCAATAATCCGTTTTCTAAAGAAGAAGAAAAAATTCGAAAGGACATGAATAACAGATATTTGGACATAACAACACAGTTAAATAAATTTAAAAATGATATTACCGCATTGAATCAGTTAATTCCATATTTTCGAAGGTCTATCGAATACTTAATTTGTGATGAAATTACAGGAATTGAAGGTAAATGTTATATTGAAAAAAAACTATCTCTATTCAACAAATTTAAATCCTGTTTTTGTAGGTGGTAGCATTCTCTATCAGCGTCTCCAACTTGTCATCCCCTTCAACTAATTTTTTTATTGTTACATAAGAGTATTTTGATAGTGCAAATAAAAAATGATAACTTTTAAATATTGATTTACGAGTAAAATATGCAAATTACCATATTTTATATTTCATGTCATTACTAAGAGCCTATCCCAAAACTATCTTTCTGTAGATGATGATACAACATGAGAACTGTACCAACCCAAGATAGTTTTCCATCTTCTTTTCATATCGGGTAAACAGTTTCCTAAACCTGTTGTGCCATGAGTTGGTTCTCTCCACTACCCATCTTCTGGCAGGATGTTTTTTTCGATTTGGCATCTTTTGTGTTTCTGTCTTGACCTCTCCTCTTTTTCTC
>JBNJLU010000163.1:2512-5013 GCA_050591185.1 Candidatus Nitrosocosmicus sp. | reverse complement strand
GCATCTGCAGGCATGTTTATTGTTTTAGCAATTGCATTGCCGATCCATTTTTGCCATACCGCTTGAGCCATCAAATGCTCAGTCCAGTGGACATCAATAGCAGTAACAAAAATATTTTGTATCCAGTCAGGGATTTCATCAAGTCCGCGTACGGAACCATAGTTATTAGCAATCTTTAACAAAATTTCATCATTGTATAGCCCATGTTCTTTTAATACACTTTCAAAAATTTTACTAGTGTAAAAGAATCTACCCACTGTAACGCGTTTTTCAAACACCAAAGCGAAGACTGGCTCTACACCATTTGATACGTCTGCAATCATTGATAATGTACCTGTAGGTGCAATGGTAGTAGTCCAAGAATTCCTAATACCATGATTTTTAATTTTTTCTATTAGAGAATCCCAATCAAAACTGTGCAAATCTTTAGGGATTTCATAGAATCCAGATATAGGAATAACCCCATTTTTGTAATCCGTTTCGTCAAATAATGGAAAAGGGCCTCTAGATTTGGAAATAACTATGCTTTCGTCCATGCTAAAATATGATAGTGTTTCTGCAAGTTTGCTCATAAAATCATAACCTTCTTTGGAGTTATAGGGAATCTGTAACAGGAAAAGCAAATCAGCAATACCCATAATGCCTAACCCAATACGTCTAGTTAATTTTGTGTTTACATCAATCTCATCAACTGGATATTTATTGGCATCTATAACATTGTCCAAAAACTTGGTAGCTACTCTAATAGATTGCTCATATTTCTGCCAGTCAAATTCATACATCCCATCTGCCTTCCTTTTTACAAATTTTGAAAGATTAATGGATCCTAAATTGCAAGACTCATATGGATACAATGATTGCTCTCCACATGGATTTGTTGCCTTAAGAGGACCACCTTTGGACTTTATTAATGGGTTGTATTTGTTTATATTGTCAAAGAATATAACACCCGGTTCGGCGCTTTTCCATGCGCTTAAGGCAATCAACTCCATTAATTGATGGGAATCAATATATTTTACATGCGCATTAGTTCTAGGGCTCCTCAAAGAATATTTGTGATCTCCTTTAGTTACCAATGAATTCCAAAAATCAGACCAAACTCCAACACTAACGTTAAAGTTCTCATATAATCCAGGTTTGGTCTTCATTGTAACAAATTTCTCAATATCTGGATGCCAAGTTTCCAAAATACCCATGTTTGCGCCACGTCTTTTTCCACCTTGTTTGACTACATCAGTTACCGTATCAATGATTTGCATAAACGATGCAGGTCCTGATGCAACACCACTGGTTGAAG
This sequence comes from Candidatus Nitrosocosmicus sp., assembly GCA_050591185.1. Lineage (GTDB taxonomy): Archaea > Thermoproteota > Nitrososphaeria > Nitrososphaerales > Nitrososphaeraceae > Nitrosocosmicus. The sequence goes on along the minus strand of JBNJLU010000163.1, from coordinate 3,716 downwards.
CAACAATATCACCTTCGGGTCTTAAAGTAGAATAATTGATTCCAACGCCACCGCCTGATTTAAAAATCATTGCAGCATCAGTAGATGATTTCATTATAGAGTACATATCATCAGGCATATCAAGAACAAAACAAGCAGACAATTGTCCCAATCTAGCACCCGAGTTCATAAGGGTAGGGGTATTTGGAAGAAACTCCCCTGAAACCATCAAATTATAATATTTAAAAATTTTATTGCCATAATTAGCCAATTTCCCTTCGGCCATCATTCGCAGTAACTCTTTAAAGCTTATTTTCATTCTACCAATTTTTACCTCATTAACATAAGTTCTAATTAGAGATTCAAAATGGAATTTGTTTAAATAATAATTCCCAATTTTAAGTTTATAGTCAAAATCATCCAGTTTCTCGTAATATTTTTCTGCCTCACTTAAAGGTTGTTTATAACCACCATTCAAATCAAAAATAGAAACATCATGAACTATATCTGGAATAGAAACTAGGATTGCAACACGCTCAAAAAGTTGTTTTGGTCCTTCGATAATTTCATTATTGTTGTCTCGAAGCAAATAACGTGAGGATAAGACTCTAAGCGAATTGATATCTAACGATTTATCTACCTCATCAAGATCCCTTTTATTCAGTATCTTCATTTTCATTTCCCTTAACTTTCGCCTTTCATGTCGGTATAATATGTAAGATTTAGCAGTTTCAGCCAAACCTTCCTCTATTAAAATCGATTCAACCATGTCCTGAACGTCCTCAACGCTTAAGGCATGCTCTTTATTAGCAGATCCCACATATCCGCTTTTAACAATTTTATTAACTAGTTTTGTTGCGAGCACTTCAGCTAGATTATGGTCAGGTTTGCCAGCGGCAACCAGTGCTTTATATATTGCATTTGATATTTTCGACTGCTCAAAGTTTACTATTGCTCCATTTCTTTTTTTAATATGTAAAATAGACTCATTTTTTGAATTGTGAAGATCAGTTTCTGCCATTCAGATATCAATACAATAATCATATCGCTTAATAAAAATATTTAATCAATTCATATAATGGAAATTCAGATAACAATACAATAATCATATAGTTTAATAAAAAATATTTAATCAATTCATATAATGGAAACTTCTATTACAATATTTAGCTAGGTTAAAGTTAGTGGATTGTTAGATTTACATACAGAGCATATATTGTTATCC
>JBNJLU010000163.1:0-2502 GCA_050591185.1 Candidatus Nitrosocosmicus sp. | reverse complement strand
AAAACTCTGGAACTACAAACACCACAGACAGCCTGTTTATCAATTATATCAAAATAGGGAATAAAATCTACAGATTTGGACAATAAGTCAATTGCATCAATCAAAGACAGTGCGGTAGTATCCAATTTGACAGAAAAACCACCAGTTAACAAACCCTCTAAAAAAAGTAAGTTTCGAGATATAGAGTTTTCTTTATCAAGATCATTTTTGGTAATGGTTAGACCCTGAGAATATGAACCAAAAGTATGGGATATCCTACCAAACTTTTCAGAATCTAGTTGAAGAAAGCGATTAGGGCTATTATCATCAATTATTGAAATTCCAAAATGATCATAATTTTTTTTATCAAAATGGGAAATAACATCATTAGCAGTTTTGATAACTTTCTTAACTATTTCAATGCCTTCCTCATGGTTATCTGAATATCCCAATATATTGAAAATAGATTCATTTAAACCAGTTAAATTGATGAGTATATTAGTGGAGCCTGATTGTGGGAAAACAAGTGAATTGGATATGGCAGGCAGTAAACCCCTTCTAACGTTATCAAAGATCATGTCTTTTTTTGACACCATGGCATCTAATGAGGGTTTTAACAATAATGCCAACTTTGTCCTAAAATAAGTTTCATCTTTATTTGATTGATAGGCCAAATTGGGGAGGTTTAGCGAAAGAGAATGTAATGATATTACAGGTAAATTAGTAACGTTATTCATCTTAAAAACTCCCTTACTACTTCGAATAGATGTCTGTGATAAGGAAATCTTTCCACCAAGCCTTGTAATTTTAGCTATCATCTCTACAACTTTATTAGGAAGATGTTTTGAAAATGAAACAAGTATTCCGAATTTTAAAATGGAAACCTTCTCCAAATACATCATGTATCCATGTAAGACATTTAACAAAACTTCATCATTATCTTTTAGAGGTAAAACAATTGTAATAAATGGGGAATTAAGAGAGTGAATAGAAAAAGAAGACTTTAACAAAGAATTTGCAAAAGTTAAAGGAATATCATTGTTTGAAGAAATACCATCAAATAATTTTAAAATGTTTTCAATCACTATTTCTTTTGAAACCTCCTTTTGAAAAATAGAAACTAAAAGAGGTAAAACGATACCCACATCATCTGGTTTCGAGATATGAGGCAAATAAGGGAACTGCACGTTTAGATGAATGCCTTTTTCCAGTATATTTTCAATATCAATAAAAATAGTATCTGGGCATATTCCCCAATTTCCCAAATCATCTAGATGAATTTCACCATTAAAATGCATATCCAACACATCCTTAGGAAAAGTATTTCTCAAATAATCAGAAAAAACACTTTTTGAAATGTCAATAACTACATCATTAATGCCATTGTTTAGTAATCCAGTGTTATTATTTAGCTTTTTATTTAAATCATAGATAGGAATACCAATTCGAATCAGTTTATTCATTTGTTCCTCCAAACCATGCTCTAATAACACATTGTTAACACAGTTTCGTATTAGGCTAGATGTCAAATAAGAGGTCGGAGTCTTATATATCTTATTTTCAACTTCTTCCGTAATTTTTGTAGATTGTTCCAATGACATATTTGCTTCCCTTACCAAGCATTGTATTATTTTATGAGGATTGAACTCCTCAATGTTTTGGTTACTGGTTCTTACATACATTTTCCCGCTTTCAATAATGGATTTTTCTTCTATTTGTCGTGCTAAATTCAACACCAATTTCCCTAAATTAGTAATAGCATATCGTCTTTCTGCCTTATTTAGGCCTATTAATGACTGTCTCAACAACTTTCTTAGATGATAAGCAAATTTCCCAGACTCCTTTTTAGATCGGAACCCTGCTAATGATTTTAATTCGGAATAAGTTAAAGGCCCTTTGGAATTCAGAATACGTAATATATCAATCCTATTAGGACTTGCCATTACTGAAAAAATCATTCTTACTCTTTTAGAGGTAGATTCCATTATACCTCGTTTAGTTTCCGACGCGGGCAGATACGTAATCCTCAATTATAAGATGCAGTTCAAGTATTGATATATAAATAAAACTGATAAAAAAAATATATTAGAGATTACTAGAACAGTGCAATCCTAATTTTCTAGTAGAACTTGCCCACTGTTTATAATATCATCTTTTAAATTGATATGAGATCGTTTAGAAATAATAGATTCCGGCACCTCAGGTAATTTTTCTTTCGCTTCATCCTCAAGGCTATTTTGCACATCACTCAATATAGATAACGCATCCTGATCGACTACAGCACCAATTTTGCCTACATCAGCATTAATGCTGGAATTAATTAATACGTCACTGGATAAGGTATGAACTTGAGATATAACTTCAGTGGCAGATGGGACAGCTTTTGAAAGATCCTTTTGGATATCCATTAACATCTCTACAGTGGGATTAATTGTATCCATCATCATTGAAAATTCAGTTATAGTTGAAAATCGTATAGCAACGACTTCCAAGGCTAAACTGACATTTTGTGTGTTTTTTCTT
>JBNJLU010000162.1:0-5019 GCA_050591185.1 Candidatus Nitrosocosmicus sp. | reverse complement strand
ACAAATGACAACGTAATAATGAACTCCCTATCAGATGTAAAAAAGGAGACCATTTTTTTTAAAATACTTGGTTCTTATAAAAAGGCCGAGATTATTTAGTTTAACCTTGATTTCTCATTCTAATTCCGAGTATTATTATAATTATTCCTGTTATTATTAGCATCATTTGACCGCTAAAAGCTATAGAACTGGCCTTAGAAAAAGCTCCCAAATTCAAATTAATATCGGTGTTTCCTGTATTAGTTATAAGAATCTTATATTTTCCATCTTTATCTGATTTTATTGTTTCATTGAATAATTTATTATTCTGGGTTTTGTTTATTATTACTTTGTTTAAAGGATCTGTTATTACTATTGATGCATTCGATTTATTGAAAAAGATGTTTGCAATATTTCCAATATTCATGTCTGGAGTAAAAAATCCAGATTGATTAGGTTTGATTGTCTCTGAAATTTGTACAAATCTAGGGATATTGGAATCTATTACTGAAACAATGCCTATTCCTATAAATATACTACCTGCAATAAAAAAGATTATTAAAGATGTTTTTCTTGAAATATTAACCATTAATTGCCTTTGATTGATTAACTAATTATATAATCTTTACAAAAAATGACTTTTTGTAAAGATATCATTCCCGACATTTATTTCTGTAAATTAATAATTTTACTTGATACATTTTGGTACCATTTTAAATGAACGAATGGATAAAAAGATAATGTATTTGTTATTTTTAACTCTTTATCGTTATTTTTATGCCTTTTATTAAGGCTTTTACCCATCATAACCAGTGTTGAATTTTGAAAAATTCTTCTATCGGTTCTTTTTTTAGTAATTTGATTAAGGCTAATGATTGTGGAACAGATAAAACGGGTTTTGAGAAATAATTGTCAGTTCCTAGTCTTGGACATGCAACCTGTATAAACGCGTCTATGTTCTTAAAATTTAGTAACTTTTCGTTAGTAATGTCTGTTAGGGCTATTAAATGAGTTTCTATTCCTAACCTGGACAATTCCTTTTTAATCTCCAGAGCTTTAACGTTTGCAAACTGTCCCTCTTTTAAACCTATTATTATTCCAATTTTTCTTGAGTCTAGTGCTTTGTACACTGATAAGATTGATTTTTTTTTGACCACCTCTGCTTCTTCATTAATTAATAAAAATTCTTCAAAATAAGGATCTAGCATATATGTTGGCTTTTCTGTGGATAGGGCTACTCCAATAGAATGAAACCTGCTTTGACCAAGAAAAACAAAAGCTTCTATTTTCTTGGTTATGTTGTGCACGGGGTAAAATTCACAGCCAAACACTTGAGCATCATTAAGCTGTCCTTTGCCCTTTCCGATGAATACTGAAAATCCTTTTTCTTCAAAGATGTCTTTCACCCTGGAAATCTGATGAATGTGTTGGCTGTCTGTAACTAATGAAATGTTACTAAATTTTTCTTTTAATGCGTCGGCACACTTGATTGCAACCTTATCAAAACTGATATCGTCATACGCATTTATCATAAATACTCTATTACCAAATTTTTCCATAGCTATTGTATGTCCTATGTTAAACAAAATATCTGCATTTAACATATCGGCAGCATGTGTATTTAGATCACAGGAGCCCCAACTTTTCTCCCCAATTATGTATGAATTAATGTTGTATTTTTTTTCTATTTCTTCGGAAACAATTTGAATTTTTGGAAGCAGTGGCTCAGGTCCATTTAAAGCTACTGATCTGGGTTTTTGAGACTCGATTATTTGGAAAATTTTATTATCGTCAATTTTTATCATTTTTAACTTTTTTCATTATTGTTATTATCTCTCTTAATTAATATTTTTTTATGGCGGTAACTTGTTAAACTGTTCTATGCCTTATTATGATTTTTTAATGTTTATACCTATAGCATTATCTATATGTTATCTGATGTCTTTTCATCTGTCTTTATTGATTGGAGATTATGTGTTGAAGTGTCAAATTAACTGTATTGTCTATACCTGTTTTAAAAAATATTCTCATCTTAATTCTTCACAACTGCGACGATAAATTTGCAAAGAAATACTTACCAGTTTTGCTAGATCTGTTTTCAATTGCTTTGATTCTTCTCAGTTGTTTTAAAGATCGTTGTCAAGATGCAATAGATGTCTCCTTTATTTTCGTTTGATTTTTTCTAAAGTCAGTTATACTTAATATTGATATGGTAATTGATAAATAATTGCTAATGCAGAAAAGCCTATGTCCGATACATTATTGTATGAATTGACGTTATCATGGCTAAGATTTGAATTTAGATCTGTTGTTTCTAAAGACTGTTGGGAGGCTACTGAAAGAAATAATGCGGCAATAAGAACGAAAATGCCTAAAATTGGTTCTTGTTTTTTTTTAACTTAGACAACATGCAAGATTTAGGCTTAGGCTTGGGGGGGATCCATCTTATCTACTTGATCTCTGAATTCCCGAACATTTGGTGTCTATCTGACAACACTGATCGTATCTGGATAGAAAAAATCATGTCATTGCTATAAAAATTATCCGATAGTAATGGATGAGGTTTTATGATGATGAAAAACCTCAAAATCTATATAGCATTATATAAATTAAATAATTAAATATTGATTTGATTGATAAGATAAAGTCGTATAATGATGTTAAGACAAGTGTAACCAATTGCTACTTGTGCAAACTATGTAATAGCAGAAATAGTGCCGTTCCGGGGCGTGGAAGCCTTGATGCAAAAATATTGTTTGTAGGTGAGGCGCCAGGAAAAAACGAGGATAAATGGGGCTTACCATTTATTGGTTTTGCAGGTAAACTGTTAGGAGAAGCGTTAAAAAAATCCGGAATGGAAAGGGATAATGTATACATTACCAATGTTGTAAAATGCAGGCCACCAAATAATCGAGTTCCAGACAAAAACGAAATTGATACGTGTTTGCACTATTTAAAAAAAGAGATACAGATAATCTCTCCTACTATTGTTTGTATCCTCGGGACTACTGCTTTGCAATCGATTTTAAATCTTAAAAATATGAGACTGTACCATGGAAAAACAATTACCCACAATAATATCAAATACTTTGTAACCTACCATCCAGCTGCAACTATTTATAATAATGATCTGAAAGAATTGTTTTTTAAAGAAATAAGTTTAGTGGTCGATATGGCAAAAGAAAAGTTGTGATTGCTTTATATGCTTATTTGATGCTTCCTACCTTTAAATTAAAGTTATTGTTGCTAAAATTTTTTAAAAATTTAAATTTATTGAACATAACAATTGATTATGCCAATAAATTGATGAATTGATTTTTTTATAGAGTTTTAAATAATATTCCCCCTATAATTATAAATTGTTTCTGAATTTTTTTGTTTTTCAAATTTATGTACCCGTAATAATGATGTAATATACAAAAAAAGGGAAACCCAGCGCAATTAATGACTAAACTCTTTTATTTGGTTATTGCTGTAGGTTAACAATACTGAAACATTTTTTCTTTAACTTATCCCAAAAAAATAACGGAATTATAGTTTGATAATTCCGGTCTATGTGTATTAAGATGACTTTTAGATGTGTTTTTTTCGATATACGTTTTTTTTTACAAGGTTTCATACATAATTTTTAGTTTATTTGGAATTTAATGCAGTTGTCTGTAATATTTGTTTCAGTCCAAAGAGAATTCTTTTACTTGTCTTTTTTCTTTAATTTCTCAATATTTTTGATTAGATTGAAAATTATTATAAATAAAAATTAATCTTACTGAAATGTAAGTAATTGTTATCGTTGTTGATGGTGTTGCCCCATAATGCAATAATTGTTAATTATCTCTTATTATTGGGGTATCCAGTCAACATCCAAATAAATCACTATTTTCTTTTTATTAAATGTTATCTATTTCACAGAATGTATTAAGACTTAAAACATGATAATTTCTATATGACATTGGATTTGTTACGGTAGTCTTTAAACCTGACAGTTTTTTGTGACTTTGAAATTTTATGTTAAACGAAATAATGATATTCAATTCCAAAGGTAACGATGGTTAATTCAATTCTCCAATGTCATTGATTTCATTTTCCATTACCTGTGACCTTTCCTTTATTAAGGATCACCACTATAATAATTATTTGTCCTTTTATTTTTTTCTAACTCCACTATTTTAAATAAAAACTAATTGTTGGTATTAATTGAACAAGCATATGTTTGACCATGCTAATATCCATTTTATTTAGATAAAGTTAGCACATATAACAAAGTTTTGGTACTCATTTCCTAATTATTTAATGATTTTGATAAACAGGTATGCATGAAGCCATGATAATTGAAATCAAATTATATGGATGATTTGTTGGGATGGCGATTAGTTGGATTTTCGGTATTTCATCAAAATTTTGTTAATAGTTCAAAAAGGGAAATGGATTTCTTTTGTTAATTAAGATTGTAAAATGAAAAGGCGACGGGAAATAAATCTAACACAAGTTGCTTGATTGTCATAAGATGTCTTTCTAATCCTTAAAAGATTTAGTTAGAGAATATATGTCAAAGAGAGAAAGTAAGAGAATTTGGCAATAAGAAAAATTTGGTGAAACTGTATAAAGATTTGCTTTTGCATCTTTGGGAATAATATGGATTTACGTTATAAACATAATAAATTTAAAATTTTTTGTAAAACAGCAAAAGCATATTATAAAGAATATTGAAATTAATGCATAATTAGTTTTGGAGGAGTAACTTCTGTTGATAAACGATGATTTTACTGATGATTTATTACATAAAATATCCAGGTCGAGAATGCAATATCATATTATAAGTAATAACCTAATTTTGCATTTGTATAATTAAACAGCTAAATTTGTTATAAAGAATAAAATTTACATTGATAGGTGATATTTTATATTATTTATAATTAAACAAGATTTATATTAATAATTGTGCCATACCATATAGAACGCGTCCAAGATACAAGGCGGCGTCGGTGATGAAGTTGGCTTGTGCCACAATGTGATTTACTGACCTCCAGATGCGCTCTTTAC
>JBNJLU010000161.1:0-5025 GCA_050591185.1 Candidatus Nitrosocosmicus sp. | reverse complement strand
AGCGGTAGTAGTGTCAGGAGTAGCGGTAGTAGTGTCAGGAGTAGCGGTAGTAGTGTCAGGAGTAGCGGTAGTAGTGTCAGGAGTAGCGGTAGTAGTGTCAGGAGTAGCGGTAGTAGTGTCTATTGGAGACTCGTCTTTTAGTTTGTTGTTTTCGGTCTCCTTTATAGTATCCTCATATAGAGACACAATAACATGATCATCCTCATCTTTTACAATTCTAACGCGAACCTTTCTAGGAGGATTAGTCTTTCCTTTTTCCCAGATATATCTATTTAATTCTTGATCAATTTTTATCTGCGAGCTTTTCATGTGTTTAATTGCAAATTCTTTTATCATATTCACCACCCTATCAGTTCTTTTATGTTTTGGAGTTAACCATGCTTTACTAAAGTTTATTGTGTATATTCTAGCAATTGTTTCTTCTACATTTGACATTTTATTTTATCCCCATTTTTATCATTAACCAACGTTCACATCGGAGCGGCGCCAAGACCTTCTTTTTGGATTTGTTCTTACCTGTCTGTGTGTTCTAATAATAACCCAGGCTGGCACCGGTCTATTCTGTCTAACTTTTTTTAATAATCGAATTTTTCTTGAGGTATTTTTTCGGGCAGCCATAATAAACTCATTACTATTTGTCCTATTTTTAAGTGTTAACATATAAAACACAGGCAATAAACCTTATCACATCCAAATACAATAGACTTTGTAAAACTTTTAGCCATTATAGAAAATAATAAATCTTATTTTAACTTCTAAAGAATAATGCAAGTATGTAAAACCTGTTATAAATTTTTTCAAACAATTTATGATAACAAAAAGATTAAGAAATTAAAGATAATTCCCGACGAACAAACAGAAAATTTACAGTGCAATAGCAATTACCATAAAAAGTTAGTGGATAGTTTTAAAACATAAAACACAATTAAAGCTCTATGCTAACTCCCAGTTGAATTAACAATATTAAACTCAACTTCATCTCCAACAGTAATATTATTTTTAGTTGTATAGTGAGCGTTTACTTCCAGAACATGTTGGGAAAGCTCATTTGGAGAATAAGAGGTACATATCAGGAAAGAGATACAAGGTTGGAGATTTTTTTCGATATGGACAATTGTGGTGTTTGGATGTATCCATATTATATCAATTGGAAATTTCATATCTTTCATCCAAAAAGAACTTTTTTTTGGAGCATCAAATATAAACAACATGCCTTCATGTTCTTTTAAGCTATTTTTAATTGACAGACCCTTTGTAAGCTCATCAGGGGTTTTAGCTAAAGTAACATTGATGTGCAAACCTTTAATCTTTACCGATGATGGAAATTCATTAATAATGTCATTTTGTGCAAAAATCTTTCCGTCATAATCTAGGTTGAATAAATTTGCAAGACATAATATGGAAAAAGCACCCAACAAAACAGTGATTTGAAAAAAGTTATTTCTTTGAGTTTCGAAGGTAAACATGACCTGATAGATATGCAATAATTTTTATATTTATATGTTAATCTATCACCATGATTTGCAGTTGCAGATGCATGAACTGTAAGAGTTCAAATCTTGAATATAAAGAATTTTTGGCAGAAGATGGGTTTCAGGATATCCACCACACTTGTAAAAACTGTGGTATACATTTTAACCATTTAGACGGAGAACAATTTGGAACTTGTAAAATATGCAATTTTTATTCAAAATAATTTCTCGGGGGTTTCATTAGTTGCCAAATATGTGTCATTCATTTTTGGAGATTTAATATATCAGTATTGGATAGGTAAATCCACCGCATAACCCTTATTACAGAAGGCACATTAAAAATAAATCATTTATGGTGATTCATCAAATTAATGGTTGTGCTTTGCCAAATATAACTTAAATTTTGTGGTCAAAGTTTCCGCTAACAATTCCTTTTAACCGCATTGGTTGATTTGCCAAATTACCTGCATAAGAAACTTCACCTAAAAAATGATGATCCGTTTTTTTAGCATTTTCATAATATTTGTTAAAGAAAACACACAGAATAGAGACATATTTGAGTAACTTGGGTTTACAAAGACACAAACACATTTGAACTTCCAATATGCATAGGAAATATCGGCAAATGCTTCATTGTAATTCATCTTAAATGCACCACATATAGCAGCACATATAGCAAAGCTTATAACCAATCAACATATGTGCCAATTTTCACTGTTTTGAGTAATTCGTGGGATTTTGTTATACCGACTGTGATGTTTTTATCTAAAGTACTTTGCTAATTAGATAGTCTAGGTCATTATATCAATTAAGGATTTATCAGGCTAAGACGTACAAATACAAGCAGTCCGGAACTGTAACTCATCATGCAAAGTAAAATCCAATAGTCTGCGTTGTCAGAAACTTCAGTTGCACCTAATGATTTATCGTATATTGAAAATTAGATTTAAAGGCATCAATTTTTTACTAGTGATGTTAATGTTTGCCTTAAATTTTCCCTAGTAAAACAATTACTCCACTCTTATTCATAAACAAAATAATTAAAAGATTTATCAAATCCGAACCTTAACAATTTTATGGTTTATCCTCAAATTCTATCAGTTTTGATGATTTTTGTCATATTCGAATAAAGATATATTTATAACGGCTATTTATATACCCAAGGAAGAGTATGCCCCAAACAAAGCCAATGGTAAGTATAGAAAACGTCGTGGCATCAGCAACGGTTAACCAAACTATAAACTTAAATCTTATTACACAAATATTTCCAGATGTAGAATATCACCCAGATCAATTTCCAGGATTAGTATTCAGACTTAAAGCACCGAAAACAGCCACACTGATATTCAGTTCAGGGAAAATGGTATGCACAGGAGCTAAATCAGAAGAACAAGCTATAAAGGCAGTAAAAAGCGTCGTCCAAAAATTAAGAAAAGGAGGTATACCAGTTGAAAATGATCCAATAATTGAAATCCAAAATATTGTAGCATCCGCAAGCTTGGGAGGAAAGATACATTTGGAGTTAGCAGCCAGAATATTACCCAGAAGTATGTACGAACCAGAACAGTTCCCAGGCCTCATACACAGAATGCTTGATCCCAAAACAGTGATATTGTTGTTTGCAAGTGGTAAATTGGTTTGCACAGGAGCTAAAAAAGAAACCGAAGTCTATAGGGCCGTAACAAACTTACATATACTGCTAGAAGAAAAGAATTTAATGATTTATGAAAGTTAAGTTTTTTCTAGTTCATTTTTTAAATCCGAGTAGTCTTTATCACTAATTAAATTATTAGAATACAATGTTTCAAATATATGGCTCATGGATATAATTTTATGCGTGTTTATTCCATTTGCTTTCATTAGGTCTTCTGCTCCTTGTTCTCTATCCACAAACACTAATACGTCCTTTATAACGGATTTGCTTTTCAAAAGATTGATTGGGGATATCAAAGAATTACCTGTAGTGATAACATCGTCGATAAACAAAATTCTGGAATTTTGAACAAAGTCGCCTTCGATTATTTTTTGCGTTCCGTAATTCTTTATGTTTTTTCTAATATAAATATGAGGTTTAAAAAGATCATAGGAAATTGCAGAACCAAAAACAGTCCCTGAAGTAGGAATAGAGCAAATGTAGTCGAAAGCATCCAAACCTATGTTGCGGATAATATACTGCTTTAGCAAAAAAATTCCCAGCCTAAAATAAATAGGATAGCTTTGCAAGATTCTTAAATCAAGGTAAAATTTGCTTTTTTTACCGCTTGATAAAACAAAATCACCTATTTTGATAGATTCTTTTTTATGTAAAAACAAAATTAGATCATTTAAAATAGGCTTATTGCTGTTTTCTTCTTGAGGCATATATTATTAAATTGATATTGTTTTATTTTATATGTTGCCTACTACTCATAAATCTAAAGAATGCCGGAAATATGGTTAGGGTATGGAGATTCGGATGTTATTCTGGATATAAAATATGAAAACATTTTGGATATCAATAAAGCAGAATTTCCCTTGTTAGATAATGAATCTTTATATTTAGAATTAGAAAAAGAAATCGAACTGCATGATTCCACATTAATTCTTAATTTCAATCCGTTTATACAAATGATCCCTATTTTAAAGATAGTTAATGAAAAAAGCAAAATAAATAGAATAAGTGATTTGGAGATTAACACACTATCAACAAACATACCACTAAAAACCAAAAGGGAATTAAACGATAATGGGATAACCATTCGCAGATTAGAAGGCAGCGAGATTTTAAGTAAGATAAAGTATTTTAAAAAAACAATAATATTAGAAAAAACTGAATATGATCCTTTTTTTGGCTACAAGGGAGCCAGCACAGAACTCATGAGATCTAGTTTTCCAAATGAAATGAATCAGGCATACGCAACCATTATCGATAGGCCTCCTCAACCAGGAGTAATGACAGAACCATTGAATATCTCACTAGAATCATCTAAAATATCCCATATTGAGACCATTCAGGTCATAGCAAACAACGACGGAATAAATTCAATCTATTGTGGTGATATAGAGAGTTCTTTTAAAAAATCAATTGAAGAATTCAATAAAATATCCAAGAGAAAAGTAGAAAAATCAAAGTCTGCTTTTATTTCAGGTAACAGCAATTTTAATATTCAATCCACTTTAGGTAATAGTTTAAACTTATTGTGGAATAACTACCACGCAGTTAAAGAAAACGGCATAATAATATTGCTGTCTGAAAATAAAATGGGTTTAGGTAATGGTGCTCTATTACAATACGTCGAGAACAGGTTAGACCAAAGTTGGATAAAAAAAAACCAATATGTCAAGGATCTAGAACATTTTAATTTCTTAAATTTAATCAAAGATAAATTTGACATTTATGCAATCTCGGCTTTGCCTAGAGTGTATCTAACCAAATTAGGGATAAAGACAGTTTCAAGGATTCAGGAGGGTTTGGAAACAATTTTAATGCGATATGGTAAAAATTCTAAAATCTCAATAATTTTAAATTCAGAACTAACGAACACTTTAGAGCACAACATCCATCAATAAAAGT
>JBNJLU010000160.1:0-5039 GCA_050591185.1 Candidatus Nitrosocosmicus sp. | reverse complement strand
TTAAGCCCAATTTTTATGATTTGGTCATCTTGGATATTAAAATGCCTAATATGGATGGCTTTGAGTTATGTAAAAAAATAAATGAAATAGATAATAAAACCAAGGTTTGTTTTTTAACTGCAAGTGAAATGTATTATGAAACATTTAGAAAGAGAGACCACTGTAAAACAGATAAAAATCTATTTCTTAGAAAGCCAATCGAAAATGATGAATTGGTAAAAAAGATAAATAAGATTATTGAAACTTGATAAAGTGTTTACTGAAACATAATATTTTAATTATTTTACTCATGCTAGAAATTTTTGGTATTCAAGCGGTTAGATAATCCAATAAATTAATATGGTTTAGGAAAAAAACATTCATAATAACATTATATATTATTTGGCATTTTCACATTAAATAACAGTTGTAATAATATGCCTTGGAAAAATATTTAAAAAAATTATATTCAAATATATCTTTGGGTAAAAAAGATGATGACTGTTCGATTATGTGTAAACTAAATAACAAAATTATAAACAAATAAAACAACTTAAATTGTTTGGTTAAGCATTTGCTTTATTGTGTTTTCAAATATGTATAGTGGCTGTGCTCCTTCTATTGCAGCTATTTTAGATGTATTTTGCTGCAAGATTAAAAATGTAGGGGTTGATACCAAACCCAAATCTTTTGCAAAACGATCATTATTTAAGACAATTTGACCATACTTGTGAGAATCCAAACATGATGAAAATTGCTCAATATCATTTACTTTGACATTCTTAGCAAATTCAATTAAGGCCTCTTTTGAAACCCATCCAGTATTTTCACCTTTGGAATTTTGATAAACCTCATCATGAAAGTCCCAATATTTGTTTTGTTCTGCTGCACAGTATGAAGCCTCAGCAGCAAGGGTTGACAATTTATCCTGCGGTAAGTCATTGAGTAATAAATCTCTAAATACAAACTTTGCCATGCCTGTGTCTACATATTTATTCACTAAATCACTTTTTGTCTCATTGTTGAATTTGGCACAATAAGGACATTGATAATCGCCAAATTCAACAATAGTTATTGGGGCCTCACTAACGCCCAATGCGGTAGCACCAGGCATTGTCGAATTTGTTAACTGGGATATCAATGTCTGAATTTGAGCCTCTTCATCTACGTCATTGTCATTGTTTTTTCCTATATTGGAAAAAGCAGTTACAGAACCCATTAGAAGGAGAGCACCCATAAGAATTGACATTATTGTTAAATTACGATATTTAGTTTTATTTTTCCTTGGAGGTCGAATTCTTTTTTTCAAGGTAACATATTACAAAAAGCATTCCATATATTTAAAATAAGTTATGTGTCAAAAATTTAATCTTACCGTATTTATAGATAATAGAAATAAAGTATTAATTATCAACATTGCTTTTATTTTTATTTTTATTTAGCTTTTTTTGTATCATTTCAAAAGCCTTTTCAGCACGTTCTTTTTTTGGTAACTGTATAAAAAACACATTAGACTTTGATTTGCTAGCAGGGGCCAATCCCAACATTCCGGCATTAGAAAGAATATAAAAAAAATCCAAAGTCTCATTGGCATACAAAAGAAAATGCTCTTCCAAGCCCATGTCAAAAAAATTTAAATTTATATCCACGAAAATGTGGGACCCATCATCATATATATCCAAGGTTGTATCGATCGAGATTTTTTTATTATAAGATTTATTCACGATATTGTCAAATAAATGATCTTCAACATACAAGCATGGGATTTTAACATCATTGTAATCTACAATTGAATATCCCAATTTATGCAAATTATTTATAAATTCATTCAGATTGCAAAGGTTCCTACCCATCTTTACTGAAAAAGATGATGCGAATTGTATTTATCCATTCCTTTATCTACATAAGAATACACAAAACAGAAAGATGAAAAAGTTATTTAGAATAACTGTATAGATTTTGCAAGTAATATTGCTTTCTGCGGGTCTTCAAGTTTTATCTCATTATCAACATACTTTTTGCTAAAGTATAGCAAATCAACTAATTTCAATTTATCTATTGTTACAAATGTGGTCCCATTATTTTTGACATTTATAATATTGGTAGTAAGAATTATTAATTTATCGACAAAAGAGTTTCTTTTGGTGCTATTTATGATTTTGTCATAATTTTTATTTTTGTCGGCATCAATAGCAATAGCTACACCAATTTTTTTTCCTAGATGATCATTAAACACCGCATCCAGATATCCTGCCGGGATTTTATCATTAGATTTTTTAACGGTTCCCAATTCATCTACATAATCTATCAGGTTTTTTACGGCATCTGTAATGCTAGATACAAGGCTGCTTTTATCATTTGACATTTTCCCCATTTTGATGAAATCAGAAATCGGAATTCCCATTATACTCCCACGAAGTCTCAAACCAGGGTAGACATTCTTAATGGTTTCCTCAATAGACTGCTCATCAATATTATAAGAGTTCTTTTTTGAGGAGATATCGATGCAGTGGTATAGTATGTTTAGAATGGATCTTATGTTTCGAAAGTCCGGAAATTCATCATATATTATTTTAATTTTTGACGTAAGGTCATTTTTGTCAACATTGTTAAAATTAGTTACATTCTGCTTTATGTATTCTAAAACAATATCATTGATTTCATCAAATGAATTTGATCCGGCCAAGTCAATCTTATAGTTTGCTTTTTCCAACCGGTCAAAAAGAGATGGACTGACTCGAGACACATCAGAATAACTAGATGGTGTAGTTATTAGCATCAAGATAGAATAAGGTATGTGGGAATTTATCAGGCCCTTAATATAGTCTAAAGATTGCATGTTAGCATCGAATTCGTCTATTTGGAATATGGTTATTTTATTAAAGAATTTGTAATTGATGGATGAGATAGTAGTTAGTATCAGTAACAAATTATCAAATGTTTTTAAATCAGAATAATTCAAAGCCCCTTTTATTATTATTTCTAAATCATTTGTATTTCCACCTTTGAAAAATCATTTGACATAAGTTCAAACAAATGGTTAAAAGAGGGCTGGATTTTCCTGTCCTTTAGTTGCTTTAACTTTTCATCAATGGAATTGCCATTTAGTGTGTCAAAAAAACCATATTTTATAATTTTCTTAACCAATTTAGGGTTTTTAGAATACCCATTTTTTAAATAATCAATAAACTTATCAAGTACATTTTCAAAGTAAGAGATATCAAACCCTTTTATTATCGAGGAATAAATGGTATCAATTTCCCGTGGATGCACCTGGGCTAAATCAATATATGAGATTATAGATTTGTCCAGTACATCATCTGTTGTTCTCATATGAAATGTAAGATGTGTCTTTCCTGAACCAACATCCTGAATCACAGTAATAACTTTAAACAAGTCCTCTCTGGAAAACTCACAGTCATTTAATTTTAAATAAAGATCATCAACACAATTTTTTATGCTGTTTAACGCCTCTCTGTGTCTTTTTCCACCCAATATTTTAGCAACTTTTAATGTTGGCGTAGGACTACTTGGAAATGGATTCAGACACAGATTATATGGAAACATCAAATACACCTCACAAAGCCATGTACTATGCCCCTTAGAATAATGCCTTCGTAGCCACCTGACGATAGCTCGTATCTGTCAGGATATGATTCCGTTATGTCACCTACATAATTATAAAACTCATTATCTGAAATTTCACACATAAGACAAATTTCATTCTTTATAGAAGATAATTCAACCCATCCTATTGATGAGGATTTTGCCTGTAAAACACCATCAAAATTTTCTTTAAAAACATCCAAAGAAATATTACTTTTTATTTCTTCAGTTTTTGTTTGATGGGTTTTTAAGTCATTTATTTTATCTTCAATGACCTTAAATGAGTTTTTGATTTGGATCAACTCGCAATCAACATTCTCAATATATTTAAAAATACTATCCGAATAGTTGTTTATTTTATCCTGAATATTAGAAATAGATTTATAAAGATATTTAAATTTGAGATCCGAGTTTATCAGGTAATCCAAAAAACATTCTTTATTCCAACAATAGATATAAGAACCCTTTTTTGACACACAAATTCTTTCTTCACTAATTAACTCGTCCAATACATTTTCAAAGCTTTCCATTGCATATTTTTTTTTTAAATCGGTTTTTTTTATTCCAACAGAACCAAAAGAATTAATAGTATCAAAAATATCATCTTTGTTGGACATATATAGTACAACAAATAAATAAAATTTATATAAAAGATAGTGAAAAATATATAATAACAACATTAAAAAAAGTTAACTAAATAAAAGATAGTGATAGAAGTTAACAATTACGGGAATGATGATACAAAATATCTGATAAATTTAATGAAGAAAGCACTAGGGTATCTGACCTATTTTTGTATTCACCGCTCGCTCCTAACGATGTTTTACCAATAGCATATTTTAAAAGTTATTTGATCTCTTTTTGTTTATTTTAGTGCTGAAATGCAATATCCCTATAGCTGATTTTTTTAGTTCCATTATAATCAACTAAATAAATATAATGTAAAACGCATATCCTGAATCTTAACAGGTTACAATATAAAGAAAACCAAACAATAATGATCAGGTAACTTGTTTAAAAACAATAATGGATATGATGAGAAAATTGGAAAAGACGAAGTAACTAGAAGGACAAACGATCTATTAGAAAGTTTTAAGGAAAACTACATAAAAAACAACAATAACGACTTTATCAATGATGCAATAACTAACATGACAGTTTGTTGCAAAGCATATGAGAAAATATTTGAGGGGTTTGTTATAATGTCTCAAATCAATAGACTACCCCAAGAATTAATTGAGGGGTTTGTAAAATGGTCTTCAGGTCAGTTAGAAGATCTTCAGGAGAAAATCCAAGAAATAGATAAAAAAAGAGACATGAGGTAATATCTCATCTGTTTAAATCATTATCGAATAAGTTAAATTCAAGATATAATGCAGTAGTATTGATACCCTGTGCCTGTTACTGGTCATCTCGAATTATCAAATATTAAAGATTATATCGAGGTTTCAAAA
>JBNJLU010000159.1:0-5057 GCA_050591185.1 Candidatus Nitrosocosmicus sp. | reverse complement strand
ACAAACGATAGGCAAATACTCTATTGAAACACACAAGGATCCCTTGGAGTCTCTGGTAAAGTCAATAATCTATCAGCAACTTTCATCAAGGTCCGCAAACGCAATTTACAGCAGATTTTTAAGTCACTATGATAACACCCTTCCAACTCCAAAACAAATCATTTCGACACCTGACGACACTTTTAGAACTAAAATAGGATTGTCATACAAGAAAATACAATACATAAAGGATTTGTCTTTGAGAATCTATAACGGGGAATTAAGCTTGAGCCTTTTACCGGATATGGCAGATGAAGAAATTATAGCAGAATTGGTTAAGGTAAGGGGCATAGGTAGGTGGACCGCCGAAATGTTTCTGATTTTCCATTTGGGAAGGGAGGACATAATGCCTTTAGGTGATTTGGGGATAAGAAAAGCCGTACAGAAACTATATGGTTTACCGCAACTTCCTAGCCCAGCAAATGTTTTAGAAATTTCTTCATGCTGGAAACCATATAGAAGCATAGCTGCCTGGTATCTATGGAAATCACTTGCAAGTTTTGAGTCCATTGGCTAAAAAGGCAGTACTTAAAAATATTTGATGCATGTTTCACTGTTCCGATAGTAACCCAATATGAGAAGTCGAGCACACATCGATTACCGATTACCAATCCAATTTCCAATTTGCAGCCTATAAGCAATTCAATCATTTAAAATGATATTCACTAAATGACCAGTTTAATTTGCGTTGCATGGACTTTAAATAAACAAAACTGCGGTCAATAATTGGAGGCACATCTACCGTTTGTTGTTTATGTTATGCCTTTTTGGTATACACACATTTCACCACAGTTCCATTTGCATAGTTTTAAAATTTTACTGTAAAAATCAGAATCTATACGCGACGAGATTCCGGTGTGCAGTTTTTACTTTAAAGACATATCAAACGCACATCCATTTGAATCAGATGATTCACCATGAATTTTCCATCATTGGCAGAACTCAATCCAATCCTCCAGGCTTTTGTTGCAACGGTATTCACATGGCTTGTCACAGCAATCGGAGCGGCATCGGTGTTTTTAACAAAGGATGTAAACAGAAAGGTTCTAGATGGCATGCTCGGGTTTGCAGCAGGTGTGATGTTGGCTGCAAGTTTCTTCTCCCTGCTTTTGCCAGCACTTGATCTGGCCTCGCTACAGAACAACATGCCTTCATGGTTACCTGTTGCGGTAGGCTTTTCACTTGGTGGCATATCAATTAGGATAGCAGACAGGATCATTCCCCATTTGCATGTTAACATTCCGCTTGATTCTGCGGCAGAAGGCCCAAAGACGAATTTGCAAAGGAGTATCCTCCTGGTTATTGCAATAACCATACACAACATACCTGAGGGAATGGCGATTGGTGTTGCCTTTGGAGCGGCATCATTAGGGATTCCTGGAGCCACTTTGGGCGCTGCAATTTCCCTTGCCATAGGAATTGGCCTGCAAAACTTTCCAGAGGGAATGGCGGTATCCATGCCATTGCGTCGTGAAGGACTAACCAAGCTCAAAAGTTTTTGGTATGGCCAGCTATCCGCTGTTGTGGAACCAGTTGCGGCTGTGTCTGGTGCTGCTTTTGTGTATCTGGCTCAGCCTTTCCTACCTTATGCGCTTAGTTTTGCAGCAGGGGCCATGATTTTTGTTGTGGCGGAAGAGGTAATACCAGAGTCCCAGAGGGGCGGAAACGGAGACTTGGCAACGCTTTGTCTTCTTGCGGGTTTTGTGATAATGATGGTATTAGACACAGCCCTCGGCTAGATATAGTAACCAAGATCATAGCGTTTCCATATTCCCGACTACCATAACAAACAAACCATAAGTGGGGATTTTGTTCCATCGGCTTAAAAAGTACAAAGCCATTTCCATTGCCGATGATCAATATTAGAAAACCCACACTAATTACTAGCACATGGCAGTCAAAACCTTATCAAAGAGTTCTGATAACAATCGTTACGCAAATTGCTCAATAATCAAAGCTGCTGGAGGCAAAACGGACACCAACCTACACTTTAAATAATTTTTCATCCCTATAGTACTATGTCTTCAAACAACGCATTTAACGAAAGCCCAAACCATTTCATGGTACTGGACGCAATATCAAGGGGCATGAAAAAGGCAGACAGTATTGCCAGAGTCACTAAACTATCCAAGGATGAGGTAGAACTAATTGTAAATGACCTGAACGCCCAAAAACTGATAACAATGGATGTAAAAAGAGGTTTCTTTGGTAATAAAAAAACAGAACTCCATATTTCCGAAACGGGAATGAGAATGCTAAGTACAAAGAAGCAAGAGTTATCCAGCAAATCCCAACATCTTCAACAACTATACGACACTGGCGAAAGGGGCCAAATGCAAAGCTTTATGGACTCAAATAGAATGTGGATGCCCATGATGTTGTTTTCAGGATTAATGAGCGTAATGTTTTTTGCCTCAATGATGTCATTTATGGGAATGGCCATGAATCCATCTGAAAGTGCTATGACTGAAGGCCAGGCGGGTGAATCTGGTGGAGCCGAAGACAACGGGTCTGCTGCGTCTGATAGTGAAAGTGCTGGTGCCAGTGATGTGGGTGCTGAGGGGGATGTGAGCGGTGGAGGAGGCATGGATGCTGGCGGGTTTGACTCATTTTAGCATGGCGAAAAATGCCACGCATAGGAAATTACAGGAATAACAGCGACACCAAACAAAGCAGCAACTTACATACATAACATGGCATAGTCAGACAGAGACGCATCATTGTCACAATCGTCACAATGTCAATATTCTCAACAAACTTTGCCGATGAGTGTTGTTTTACTACCATGTTATGTCAAGGAAAGTCATTGTATGAAGATGCCGTTTTTCTTCTGAACTTAAAAAAGTAGAGCACAAAACACATTCTGCCGAATCTGTTATTTTGCGGTTTGTGGCTGTAATCTTGAAGCACATGGTTCAGATAAAACAGGGTTTGTCGATTGAGCACAAACAACACTTAATCCAGCTAAAATCATGTATGATTTAAAAGAGCATGTGTTATAGTTACTGATATGATTAACTTGTTCAGCGAAAATTTAGATCATGCCTGTTAAAGCTCCATGGTACTTGTTGAAATCTAACCGATATTCAGAGCAGAAACATTAACACCCAACTCCTCTTCAGGCATGGATTTCAAACCGGGACACTGACTCAGTACATTTTCAAAGTTTTGCAGACCTTCCTGTCCCTCATTTGAAAGCAATCCCTGGCTATTAGATTTGAGAAACCCCTCTTTACCACCCTCAATAGAATACAGGTTATTGAGTATCTCTTTTGGCCTTCTGTTTACATTGATCTTCAAAAGCACCTGGTGAAAGGGCTGCGATTGCTATTGCGGTTATGCCGATTATAGCCATTGATGCCAGGACAATGATTTTTTGACCCTTTTCCATTTTCTACATTTATCAATTTGTTCAATTATAAAAGACTGTTGATAAAATTTAGTGAAACAAGCACCTTTCAGTCATTTGACAAAGCAAGAAGGATTTCATGATAACCTGCAATTCTCATATATGTTAGCCCTTAACAATGTCTCAGGCTGACCACATTGGTTATGGCCACCAAGGTTAGTGCCCCTGCATAATCGGCACCCCTACTAGTACATGCTACAAAGGTTCATAAAAATAGATGATCTGATGCAAACAAAGAGAACTGTCAACGACTGAACCCAGCAAATAGATTGTAAATCTTGGAGCCAAAACTTGTTAGCACTTTTTGCAATTCCTCGCTAGGGTTCCCGTAAACTTCAAATCCACTTATCCTGGAGACACCGAAAATCTTTGGAAGTATTGTTTTCGATGCGACACTGGCATTATGAGCAAGCGCAGCCTCTGAATTTGCGTATGTTTCATGCACAATGCACTTTGTCTCATCACTATTGAGGTAAAACTGGTAACTTACTGTATCTGGCTCGTTGGCTTCCACCACTTTGCTCATGACCGGTACCCAGTTCTTATAGTCATCTTTTTTTCCTTCTTTTATGGTAAATTCTGCCCTAAAATGTATCTGATTGCGGTCCATGCCTTCCTTCCTCCGAATCAGATTGGTGATATCACGCAGGGGTTATAAGCATATAGCTAAATAGAATATGGATGCCATGATGACAAATCTTAAACATCCTGATTGTTTAATTGCATCAGCCATTGTGTTTCATCTTTATCCATATTTCTTCAATTTGCCTGCCATTGAGATCAAATTCAGTGTCTAAAACGTATCCTTGACTTGACGGTGCGTATGTCGCATTTAATCAGCGTTCTCCATTTTCGCACCATTTTTTGTTTTCGTAAAGTGGACTTTACCTTAAGTGCACATGTTATCTCTTATAGTAAGATCAACCTCAACACAATTTATCCTCTACTTACGACAAGATGGGGAATTTGTCAAATAACCTAAAAATGATGGAAACAATACCGAAAAAAAGATCAATACCCATCTTTATCACCAATGGCGTTTTGCCGCTTAAAATTTAACTATCAACTTTTTTTTTCAAGTTCGGTTTTAGACGCTAATTGTGCATCAAGGATTTGTCAAATCCGGTGTCTTGTAGATTTCCCGATTTCAAGAATGCCTGTATATACTTCTCATTAGAGGCGAACGCCTGAGGCATACCAATTCCCGTGGGTTGCTTCCGTAAAGACTACAATAACCTCATCTCTTTTTACGCCCAATATTTTCACCACGTTTTCTGTAATTGCTTCCGCCAGTTTGTCCTTTTCTCTTTGATTTCTTCCGCTATACATCTGTATATTAATTATTGGCATATCAAGATATAAGGAAGGATAATAATTAAGACTTTATATCTTGCATGTAAGGGGATTCTTGTGATACACAAAAAGCCCAAAAAAAGTCATCGCGTCATATCCAATTGAAAACATAAAGAGTATACTGGAAGTATGTATGTATAGCATAATATGTGTGTCGCAACCCTATTCCCATGCACCC
This sequence comes from Candidatus Nitrosocosmicus sp., assembly GCA_050591185.1. GTDB lineage: Archaea > Thermoproteota > Nitrososphaeria > Nitrososphaerales > Nitrososphaeraceae > Nitrosocosmicus. The sequence goes on along the minus strand of JBNJLU010000159.1, from coordinate 78 downwards.
AAAACAACATGATCCATCACCCATTAAATCAGCATATAAGTGGGCAGAGCATTCGCCTGACCCATTAGGTTAACTACA
>JBNJLU010000158.1:0-5072 GCA_050591185.1 Candidatus Nitrosocosmicus sp. | reverse complement strand
TCGAGAAAATACAGTGGCTCAATAATGATTACCGCTTCCCATAATCCAATGGAATGGAATGGTTTGAAACTATTAGTTAATGGGAGAGGGTTATTTGAAGAGGAATTAAATCTTATGTTAAAAAATACCATCCATGGGTATTCTGGTACTGGCGAATATCGTAAAATTCATTCAACCTATTTGGACGATATAACGCATTATGTTCCAATTTCTAATGATGTCAAATCTGACTTTAGGGTTGGTTTTGATTTAGGAGGGGGTGCTGCCTGTAATTATGTCAATAGGTTGTTCCAACTATATAAAATAAAATACTTGAGCATAAATGATCAATTTGGTTTTTCTTCAAGAGGCCCAGACCCAACTTCTGACAATTTAGATGAATTGAGGGAGTTAGTTAATTTAAATAAATTAAATCTTGGATTTGCGTTTGATATGGATGGTGATAGGCTTGTAATTGTTAATAATAAGGCAGAACGGCTTAGTCCTGATTTGACTCTTTTACTGTGTGTCTCAGGTGCAATTTATAACAAAACTAAAAAATTTGTCATCAGTTTAGATTCAAGTATTTCTATTGAAAAATACATTAAAGAACATGGCGGAGAAGTATTTTATTCTAAGGTTGGCGAATCTAATGTCATAAAAAAAATATCCGAAGTTAATGGTGAGACTGGTGGTGAAGGAAGTAGTGGTGGTTTTATTATGCCAAACTTTACATCTTGCAGGGATGGACTTTTAGCTAGTATAATAGTTTCTTCATTAAATCAAAAAGTAATTGATGAGTGTTTAGATTTAGCTTCAAATTATGTGCAGGTTAGAACAAAACTTCCAATCAAACCTGAAATCAAATTAAACGATCTGCTTGAAAAAATATCTAAAGCCCTAAAACCTCATTCAAGCTCAATGATAAGTGATGACGGCCATAAATTTATTCTTGATGATGATTCATGGGTTCTTGTTAGGGCTTCGAATACAGAACATGTGTTAAGAATATCTTTAGAATCAGAAAAAAATCGTGCCAACTCCATATATAAATTAATTTATAATAAAATATACGAAATCTATGAAAGGATTTGATGAAAAACAGATACTGGGTTTAATTATGTCCAAAATGGGCAATACTGATCTAGAGCCTTTATTCGGTAAAGACGATATTTCTATAGTTTCATTAGAAAAGATAATTAAAAAGCCAAATAAAGATTATTCTTTAGCTGCTACATGTGATATGTTAGTAGAACACACAGATGTTCCTCCTAAAATGACATTCAAACAAATAGCTAGAAAATCTCTCGTTTCTTGCTTGAGTGATTTGAGTACAAAAGGAATAAGGCCTGTAGTTGCATTAGTTTCTTTAGGTATACCCTTATCTTTAAATAAGAGGAATGTACGCGACATAATTAAAGGATTTTCAGTAACATCAAAGGAATTTGGCTTTTTTATAATCGGTGGGGATATTAACCAATCCAAAGAGTTAATTATAGATTGTTGTATGTTGGGATTCTCTAACAATAATTTGAATATTCCTAGAAGAAATGGTGCCATTATTGATGATTATGTGATAGTTTCAGGCCCGTTTGGATACAGTTCTTCTGGCCTAAAGATTTTATTGAGCGATTCTAAAAGCCCTAACAATTTGTTCAAAAAGAAGTCAATCGAATCTGTTTTAAATCCGTTGCCTCAAATAAAATTTGGATTAAAGTTATCTAAATATCTTTCTTCCTCGATAGATTCTAGTGATGGTCTTGCTAAATCCTTATATGAGTTGGCAAAAGAAAGCAAAGTCAACATATTGATATACAAAGATAAAATACCCATTCCACCAGAATTAAATAAATTTTCAACAATCAATAACTTAAGTCTAGATGATCTTATATTCTATGGAGGCGAGGAATATCATATAGTCGGAACGATTCCAAAAAAAAATATAGTAAAAGTTAATCATCTGGTAAAAAAATATTGCTTGGATTTTTTTATTATTGGGAGAGTTGATCATGGAGTGGGCAACAAAGTTTTTGTGGTCTACCCCAATGAGCGAAAGAGATTATTGAAAAACAAAGGTTTTACTCATTTAACTTAACAAAGTTTTTAAATGTGTTGAACAAAATTTTTTATATTAATGTCTCAGGAAGAAATTACCCAATATAAGTGGGGAGTGGCCCATATTTTCAGTAGTTACAATAATACTTTGGTTCATATTACTGATATAAGTGGTGCGGAAACCATATCAATTAGCTCTGGTGGGCGACATGTAACAGCAGATCGTTACGAATCTTCTCCTTACGCAGCTATGAAATCTGCTGTTTCCGCTGCAGATGCTGCTAAAACCAAAGGTATCAATGCTCTGCATATAAGGGTTAGAGCTGTAGGTGGAGTAGGTGCTAGAATTCCAGGCCCCGGAGCTCAAGCTGCAATAAGAGCTTTAGCAAGAGCAGGATTCAGAATAGGAAGAATAGATGATGTTACACCTGTACCACATGATACAACGAGAAAGCCTGGTGGACGTAGAGGAAGAAGAGTATAGTTTTATTATTTCCAACATCATTCATTTATCTTTATTTAATCTTTATTTATTAGGATGGGATCGGCCGGATTTGAACCGACGACCTCCAGCGCCCAAGGCTGGCATCCTACCATGCTAGACAACGATCCCTTCTTTATAATCTGAAATTTCAGTCTAATTTTAATCTTATTTTCAAATAACAAATTGCAGAAAACAACTTTCAATATTATATTATATTATATTATATTATATTATCTGATATCGATAATGTCCTTAATAATGATGTTGGAAAATTACATGCTTGCAGGTAAAATTGCCTCAACAGTCAGAGAAAACACCCGCAAAAAAAACCATATTGATAGAACTCTGTTTGAGATTTGCGAATCTATAGAAAATGAAATTACTTTACTTGGAGGAAATCCTGCATTCCCTGTAAATGTAAGCTTAAATGAAATAGCCGCACATTATACTGCTGAACCCCAAGACCCAATTGTAGTTAAAGATACCGATGTAATCAAAATCGATTTGGGTGTACATATTAATGGTTATATTGCCGATACCGCAGTTACTATTTCGTATAATTCAAAATATGATGAACTAGTGGATGTTGCTGAATTATCATTGTCTGAAGCGATTAAAATTTCAAAAATTAATTCAAAATCTGGGGACATAGGAAAAACAATCGAAAATACTATATTACATAATGGTTTGAAGCCTATCCAAAATTTAAGCGGTCATTCATTAGACCAATACACTGTACATTCGGGAAAATCAATTCCAAATATTAGGACAATGGGATCTTCTTTTTCTTTGGCTAATAATCAAGCGTATGCGATTGAACCTTTTGTTACAACTAGAGATGGCTTAGGAATTGTCTATGAAGGAAAAATTCAAAATATATTTTCCATTGTCTCTAGAAAACCAACTAAAGATAAAGATTTGGATGATTTTATTACCTATCTATGGAATAGATTTAAAACATTGCCTTTTGCTATAAGATGGCTAATTAAAGACTATGATGAAACTTTGGTAAATAATATGGTAAATTTTTTAATGAAAAAGAAAAATATTAGATCTTATCCAATTCTTGTTGAAGGTAACAATAAAATTGTATCTCAAGCAGAACACACTTTTCTTATTTCGGAGGATCAAAGCCATATCATCACAAAGTAGATATTATGCGCAAATTAACCTCAAACAACTATTGAAAAAAAATCTATACCAGTGTTTTGGTGCAATTGATGAATCTGTTTATGCCTTCCTCTGTTATTGGAAGGAAAATGCAATCTAGTGACACAATAATTTTAATTTAAAACATTTTTTACAATGCTCTTAAAAAAATCAACAAGTTGTTGAGTTGAGAATTAGTTGTTGTTTCTTTTGAAATTGAAATAACAAGCGTGGCATCTGTCCTTTCCATAAATTACACCTGTATTGCCACATTCAGAACATTGTTTTTCGTTATCAACGGTTGAATCTAAGGATTTTACTTTTTGGATACAGGTGCCACAAAGAGGGGCATCAAGATTGTGGGAGGAGATGAATGCATCACCGCATTGTGTACATCTAAAGCTATACATTTTACCTTTTGGTTTCCACTTTTTAAATGGGTTGATCATAAACACAGGCTATATTTATATTGACACACATTTTAATTTAATGAAGACAAAAAAATTGAATAATCACATATAATTCCATCACCATTAAAACCTTTGGTTAAATGTTTTCAATTTCCCGAATCTAATTGAAAATATTCCAAATGATACCAATAACAATGAAATAAATAGAAACAGAGGATTGATTATCTGCCTAATATGTTCTGGCGCAGTAGAAATATAAACACAACTTTTTTCACATGTTTTTATTACGGGAAATATTAATAAAACCAACCCAAACAAAATCAACATAATTACTCCTATGGTGGAAATTACTGCTCCGCTTTTTACCATGTAATCATAATATTTCAAATGGGAATTCATTGAGATAACCACTATTCCAATACTATTGATATCAAAGTTTTGCTAGGTCAATAGTAACATAGCGATATTCATCATTTCTCGAAACCCTATTGAACTGTCGATTAAAATATAAAAACGGTACCGTGCCTCTAACGTGGAGATCCCATAGTTTGTGAATACCATCAAAATATGCTTTTCTTTTCTTGTTACTTCGCCGAAGAAATTCATGTGATAAGACATGAGATATTTGAGCACAATTATTGTCTGCAAAATATTTTTCGTTTTCATCAGAAGATAAATATAATGGTTTAGGTCGATGCCATGTAACAATTCCAAAATTGTTTGAGTGATAGGCATCTATTGGGCGACAGTCTGTAAATATGGGCTTAAAGTATGGGAGATAAAAGTGGAAAATAGATCTACCTCTTTCCGAGTGGTCTTTTAAGAGATAAGCTATCGATGGCCTGTCAAAAATTCTTCCAGGTATTACAGGCAATATATCGCATTCAATTGCCACGTCCACATGAAATTCATGTTTTATCCACCATTTGAAAAATCTGGTCATAGATGAAACATAAGCCCAATCCTCATTGTAAAGCTGTTTCCAGTCCTCATTT
>JBNJLU010000157.1:0-5085 GCA_050591185.1 Candidatus Nitrosocosmicus sp. | reverse complement strand
CTAAAAGTTAAGTAATACTTAATATTGTTTAGAGCAATTTATCTATTATATTATTTATAACTACTTGGAAACAATGGGAATTATAAAAGCGTTAAAGTGTAGAGAATGTAACAAAGAATATTCCCCAACGTTCAAATATATATGTGAAGAATGTTTTGGGCCTTTGGATGTAATATATAAACTCGCCAATAATATAACAAAACAGACTTTTGAGAACAGATCTGATTTAACTTATTGGAGGTATTTTGAAATTCTTCCTGTAGAGCATAAGAAAAATATCGTCAGCCTAAATGGCTCTATTACTCCATTACAAAAGGCAGATAATTTAGGCAATAGATTGGGGGGATTAAAAAATTTATATATTAAAAATGACTCTGTAAACCCAACTTTTTCTTTTAAGGACCGACCTGCAGGAGTTGCAGTATCAAAAGCTAAAGAAATGAATTTACCTGCTGTTGGCTGTGCATCAACCGGTAATCTTGCCTCTGCAACTGCAGCACATGCAAGTAAGGCGCAATTACCCTGTTATGTGTTTGCTCCTTTTGACTTGGAACATGTGAAAATAGCTCAAGCTTTATCATATGGTGCAAAATTTATAGCAGTTGAAGGCACATACGATGATGCTAATCGACTAGCCTCTGTAATAGGCGATTCTAATGGCTATGGTATAGTGAATATAAACATGAGACCTTATTATGTAGAAGGTTCTAAGACTTTAGCTTTTGAAGTGTTGGAACAGCTAAACTGGACGGTTCCTGATGTGTTGGTTATTCCGGTTGGCAGTGGGGCTATGCTAAACTCTATTTGTAAAGGATTTGAAGAAATGATGGACTTGGGAATAATTTCTGATATTTCTAATTTAAGAATAATTGCTGCCCAACCTCATGGATGTGCGCCAATTGTTGATGCTTATAAAAATAAGTCAAATGAAGTTATTCCAGTAGAAAGGCCTGATACCATCGCAAAGAGTCTTGCAATAGGTGATCCTGGTGATGGATCCTATGTGTTAAAACGTCTTAGACAATTTAATGGAATTGGAGAGGAAGTTTCGAATGATGAAATAAAACGTGCTATTCTTTTACTTGCAAAAACCGAAGGCATTTTTACCGAGCCTGCTGGTGGTGTGTCTGTAGGTGTATTAAAAAAACTTATTGAAGACAATAAAATCGATAGAGATGAAAAAATCGTTTGTTATGTTACTGGCAACGGACTTAAGACTACCGAGTCTATTCTTGATCTTCTGCCTACTCTCAATCCGGTTAAACCTAACATACAATTAGTTTCTGCAATGATACAATGAACAAACGGATATAAATCTAAAAAAGGTGTTGTGATTTATAAATTGGCTACAGTAGAATTCGTAATTCCTTCTGTTTTAAACAAAGGCTCTGGAGAAAAAAAACTATCCATTGATGCATCAACTTTAGATGAAGCATTTAATATTGCCTCTAATGTGTTAGGTGATGATTTTAAACGCAGAGTTATAGACCTTAATGGCAAACCAAGGGCATTAATCAATATTTATATCAATGGAAAGAATATTCGATTTAACAACACGGGAATGAATTCGGCCCTAAATGATGGTGATTCCGTTTATATATTGCCTGCTGTTGCCGGAGGTGCAGAAATGTCTAGCAAAGATATGATACGCTATTCAAGACAAATCATGCTTGAAGAAATTGGTTATGTTGGGATGGAGAAACTCAAAAATGCAAAAATATGCGTTGTGGGTGCTGGCGGAATTGGAAATCCGGTAGTTACGCAACTAGTTGGAATGGGTATAGGAAAAATTAGGTTAGTTGATAGAGACGTAGTGGAAATTTCTAACTTACATAGACAACATTTGTACACTGATTTGGATGTTGGTAAAGTTAAAGTTGAAGCAGCGCTAGAACGTTTACAAAAAATGAATCCTGGTGTAGATATAGAAGCCATCCCCATTTCGGTTACTCCATTTACAGCTGAGGATATAATCCGAGATTGCAATATTGTTATTGATGCTTTAGATAGTATTGATGCAAGATATGCTTTAAATGATGCTTGTTTAAAACTCAGAATACCTTTTATTTACGGGGGTGCTATTGGAATGGTTGGTTCTGTATGTACTATTTTGCCTTATGAAAGTGCTTGTCTTAGGTGTATTTTTCCTGAATTATCCGAAGAAGAGATGCCTACATGCAGTACCGAGGGAGTACATCCATCCATCCTCTATCTTGTGGCTGGAGCTCAAGTTTCTGAAGCCATAAAAATTGTTGTAGGTCAGCAACCATCATTAGTAAATAAATTACTCTATATAGATCTCAATGATCTGGTTTTTGATAAAATTCAGATGTATAGACACGATGAATGTTCTTCATGCGGAAGAAATGTAATTAAAAAGCCTATTCAATCTCCGTCATTAATGGTGGAGGAGCTATGTGGCCGAGACAGAGGAAAAAGAACATATACTGTCACCCCTGCGCAAATCAAAAACGATGTCAATCTATTAAGCATTTTAAAAAATGCTGAATCTCAAGGCTATGCAATAACATCTAGAGGCAATTTGGGCGTAACCTTCTCAAACCAAAACAAATTACTCATAAGCTTTCTTACAAGTGGTGCTGCAACAATAGTAGGTGCAAAAGATAAAGACGAAGCCTTGTATATCTATAAAAGTTTTACAAATGGATTAAAAATAGAAACTTAGTATTTTTTCAATTTTTAATAATTTTTATAGATCACTTTTAATAATTAGAGTTTTTATTTCAAAATATAGACATGTCAATGGAACTCCAATCTTTTCCCATCCTTATACGCAATAAAGATGTTGCAGATAATAGTAAAATGTATTTAGAACAAGATTATGTAACGTCTAAACAACTAGCTGATGAAGATAAAAAACTAGATGAAGATAAAAAACTAGATGAAGATAAAAAACTAGATGAAGATAAAGTAAAGAAAGAAGATGATGATGAAGAGGAGGAGGAAGAAGAACTAGAGGATGATGATGAAGAGGAGGAGGAAGAAGAACTAGAGGATGATGATGAAGAGGAGGAGGAGGAAGAACTAGAGGAAGAAGAAGAAGTAGTTTCTAAACCAAATAAAAAAAACCTAGCAAAAAAAAATCCTAATGTTAAAGATGTTGACCTAACTAATATTAACAAATCACTTGATAAATCTTTTAGAGAGGTTCAGAAAATTCAACAGACTGTTCAAACTCTGCAGAGAAGCCTTAAAAATGTGGAAAAACAGTCTATGTTGACTAAGCAAATTCAGGCTGAAATCAAAGAAGTTAACAAAAAATTAATGAGAATTGAAAAAAACACTGTACCTAAACCCCAACCAAAAAACACAATTTCAAAAACTGATAATGCCAAGAAAAAAACTGATAATGCCAAGAAAAAAACTGATAATGCCAAGAAAAAAAGCAGATAGGTTAATCAATTTCTTCTCTACCATTTTCTACCATTTTCTACCATTTTCTACCATTTTCTTCTCTAATGTTATAATATACGTATTGTTGAACATAACCTGAATATCTGCCATAATGGTCTCGAATTTCTTTAGATATTTTTTTATATTGATTAGATGTTATCTTGGAATTCATTTTTACTTCGGTTTTTGTAATCTGTTTTAAGTTTTGACTCAAAAATTTTATAATCCAAATATCTATAGGAAATGCTTCTAATTTATCCAATGAAAATAAAAGTATGCAGTCTGCAATTTTTTCGCCAACTCCATCTAATTTTAATAATTCCTCTTTCGCATAATAATAGTCAGTTTTTTTTAAAAATTCTATACTTAATTGATTATCTGAAATGTATTTTGCTGTATTTGAAACAAATCTGGCTCTATATCCGAGACCGCAAGATAAAAGATCTTGAATTGAAGCGTTATAGAGTGATTTTAAACTTGGAAAAGTGTAAAAATCCATGTTATCAAAAACTATTTTCCTTCCAAATTTTCTTGATATATTTCTTAAAATAAAACGAATTCTGGGAATATTGTTATTGCTTGAGCATAAAAATGAAAATATGCATTGAATTGGTTTTTGTCTTAGTATACGTAGTCCTGGATATCTTTGAACTAATTTTCTGATTTTTTCATTTTTAGATATCTCATAAATTATCTCATCATAATTATCATCTTGTCTAAAAACATGCTTTTGCCAATCATTATATTCTGGATATGAATCATACTCATAAATTATCTCATCATTTTTCTCATTTGTTTTTTCAGTAATTTTTAATATGGTTTCTCCATAAATCCCATACCATGATTTTTTCATCTTTTCCCATAAAAAATATTGACCACTGTTTATACTTAAATCAATATTAATATCCTGTATGCTATCCAATCAAATATTAAAACTGGTTGACTATTATTTTTGTCTATTAGGTAATGGGAATTAATTAGACAGTCGTGACTTCGGCAGGGTCAGGAGCTTGAGCTTTGAATCCGTATTTTTCGATAATTTCTTCTGCAAATTTAGTACATGCAATGTTATCTCCATGGACAGTTAAAACACTTGGATTTCCCTTTACCTTATCTAATATCTCAAACAATTCTTTTCTACTGTTGTGTCCTGAAAACTCAAATCTATTTATTTCTGCTAAACATTTTATCGTATTTCCTCCGAATGTAACTTGCTTTTTATCTAGTAACAACCTTCCCGGTGTTCCCTCGCCTTGGTATGAGACCAATGCAATGCTATTGAGTTCATTTTTGGATAATTCCTGTAAATAAAATACTCCTGAACCACCAACTAACATGCCTGCTGGTGAAATTATGACTCCGGGTTCTTTAATTACTTTTTTTCGTCTATCCCAGCTTGTAATGCTTTGTACCTCCTCGATCGATCTCTTAAAAACTTCAGGTTCTCTTAAAAACTTGGGATGTTTGAGCATTATTTGATTTGCCTTTAAAGCCATTCCATCCATCGCAATCTTATATGGAAAATCATATGCCTTAAGCACACATGCAATCTCTTGAGCCCTTTCTACTGAAAATGCGGGTATAAATAATATACCTTTTCTTTCAACAACATCCAGAGCATGTTTTACTAATTCTCTTTCGGATTGGTCTCTAGGGACTTGCTCCGCCTGG
>JBNJLU010000156.1:0-5167 GCA_050591185.1 Candidatus Nitrosocosmicus sp. | reverse complement strand
AGTATGGTAAAAAGCGATTCATAGGGCGTTATTATTTTGACCAGTTTTTCATAATCTATTTGTAGCTCTTTGGAAATCTGCTTTTTTATTGCACCTATACCTGTATTCGATTCAAGCTTTGATGAAACCCTGCTAAAGTAATTTGCAAGTATTTCTGATTCGTAGTTATTATTATTTAATGATGAAAAATGTTCCAAACCCAATGTGTTGTAGATTTTTTTTAAAACAGGCTCAAATGTGCAATCGTAACTAGTGGATGTTCCATTTGTTATCCATGAAAATCTTTCCAGACCAGCACCCATGTCGATAATTTTGTTGTTCATGGTGCGATATTTTTTTTCTGTACCTTCAAATTCCGTAAAAACCGCATTTCCCAATTCCAATCCCCTGACAAAGTATTCTAAAGAAGCGCCAAAAGCTCCTGCACCAATCCAAACATCCTCTACAAATGTTATTTCATTTGGATAAATACCAAGAACATCTACCAATAAACCAAAATCCAAATCTATGCATCTGTCTTTCCAATACCCTCCCTCTATATCGGCATTGCATGTTTGGCCCACCATGCAAAATGAGGTGTAGTGGCGTCCGCTGACTCCTACATTCTCTATGTCGTTGAACCTTAGGCACATTTGAGGCACCACAAGGGGATTGTGAGGCAGTTCAAATACTACTTTATTTTCAGCAATTCTCTGGAAATCCACTATTGAGGCAATCGTGTAATAAAGGTCGTCTCTCCACCTACAAACAACTGGGTACCTGTTTACTATTTTATGCCCATTTTTTTCAAAATACCTTTTAGTTTCGTCCCAAGATTGAGTATAACCCAGTCTTTTTGATGTTGGCGGATTGCCGATAAAAGAGTAATTTTCATGATCCGGACAGAATGAGCGAGGAGTTAGTGACCAATAATATTTTTTACAAATACTGCATGATTGCCTTGAGAAACCCAGCCTTTCAAAAAGTGATACCTTGTAGAATTTTTCATAATTAGAGGAAAAAATGGAAAGAATCTCGGTTTTATTCAATAAAAATTATCTGAGAATTAAGGTTATTAATGCTTTAACATCATATTAGTCAATACAAAAAAAACCTATTTTGATAATGAATCATTTATAAATTTCACATATGTATCTTTTGGCGCTGCACCTATAGTCCTTCCAACTTCTTTACCTTTGTTGAAAATCAATAACGAAGGGATTGACTGGATACCATACTTCATTGCAATCTCTTGATTTTCATCCACATTGAGCTTAACAACCTTGATTTTATCAGCATGTGATTGAGCTATTTGCTCTACTACTGGTCCAACCATTCTGCAAGGGCCACACCATTCTGCCCAAAAATCTACAAAGACTGGTTTTTCTGATTTAAGGACTTCAGATTCCCAGTTTGTGGAATTTATTTGCACTAATTTTTCGTTAACCATAATAATTTATTTGTATCAACATATTTGAATATTTGCAGGGATTGTTATAAGAAAATTTGTGATTATCAAAATAAGTTAAGAAAAAGGAAAAAACAGAGAGCTTTCAATTTCGTATTCTCATAAACAGGGTAGATATAGTATCAATAACGGTTATATTTTAATAAAATTTTGAATTTATTGTATTAGGTTGGAAGATAAAATAATTAATGAGCAAGATCTTGAAAATTGGAGGAGAACGCATTATTCGTACCAGGTTAATGGTTCCAATATAGATAAATTAATAATAATAATGGGGTGGATATCCTCCAAACGCGATCATGGGAATGTTTTATTCATCCAATTAAGGGATAAATTTGGCGACATTCAAATAGTTGTGAAAAAAGGAAAAGAGAATTCAGAAAACAGGATATTTGACATTTTAAAAAATCTAAAAGAGCATTCTTCGGTAGGAATAAAGGGAAAGGTTGTTGAACAAAAAAAATCTCCAAATGGTGTTGAAGTAATTCCACATGAAATTAAGGTATTGTCCGTTTCAGCAAAGTCTGCACCGTTTTTAACAAACTCTGTTTCGACTATAGGAATTGATACTCGATTGGAGTTAAGGGCCCTTGATTTAAGAAGAAATTATTTGCAGAATATATTCAGAATCAGATTTACCATATTAAACTCTGTAAGGGAATTTCTGACCAAAAATCATTTCATTGAGGTAAACACCCCAAAAATGATTTCAACGGCCACAGAGGGAGGCGCAGCACTCTTTCCAATCTTTTACTATGATAAAGAAGCCTTTTTGGCTCAAAGTCCGCAGTTATATAAAGAACAATTAACAATGGCTTTTGAGAATGTCTTTGAAATAGCCCCAATTTTCAGAGCAGAACCCTCGAGAACCAACAGGCATCTTTCTGAGGCAATCTCGATAGATGTTGAAAAAGCATTTGTTAACTATTATGATATAATGGATTTACTTGATGAGCTCATAGCGTATATAATTTTAAGAATAAAGGTTGTAAACTCAATTGAATTAAAAAATTTGGATATAGAATTATCTGAACTCAAAATCCCTTTCCCAAGACATACATATTCAGAACTGATAGATAAACTGCAAAAGAGTCATAAATATATTAGGTGGGGAGATGATATTTCGCCCAAAATTCTAAAGGATGTCATTGGGGATGACTTTTACTATATTGTGGATTGGCCCTTGTCAACCAAACCATTTTATGTAAAATCAAAGATAAATTCCAATGCTGCCCTCTCTAAATCTGATTCCCCTGTTGATTCATCTGAAAGTGAAAATATGATGGTAAGTGAGTCATTTGACCTGATGTTCGGTCCATTGGAATTGTCCTCAGGAAGCACTCGTGTTAACAATAAAAATGTCTTATTGGATAGCATGAAAAAAAAGGGACTCAATTCTGCCGCATTTGATTATCATCTAAGGGTATTTGATTACGGCATTCCGCCTCATGCTGGTTTTGGGTTGGGCCTTGAGAGGCTAATAATGGCATTACTGAAAGTAGAAAATATAAGGGATACGACATTTTATCCACGGGACATAGACAGGCTAACACCATAAGATGGTTTTATTTGCGGTTAATTGTTTTATCTGTTCATATCGTATTGTCTTATAAAACCTTTCTTTTTTTATAAAAATTATTCTGATGAAATGGGATTTTTCGTGCAGTTAAATGGGGATATTTTTGATGAGCTTTGGTCACCTGATCTTTTTTGATTCCTTATTATGAAAACCTAAAGCGATAACACCTCTCCTTATTGGTTCTAGTTTGTGTTTTTATTCTTTATAATGAAATCAATTACCGAAGTGCAGTTCTTATTGTATGTGCTGGTGCTTTATTATTTTGAGTCCTGTTCACTTAAGAAAAATCCTATGGCATTAAAATAGTGTTGTGAGCCTATTTGGTTTATTGTTATTTATTATCTAGCAAAAATAAAACTAAATAAGGCATATCGAACAACGAGTATTTGTTAATACCTGTATTTGACATTTCTTTTTTCCCTCCTTATTTTTGGCCTGCCTTTACGAAAAATTATATACGAAAGGCAAAAACAATTTTCATTATACAAAAAGATGTCAACCAACAACAATAATGATATAGAGAAATTGTGTACTCTCTCAAGATTGGAAATTGATGAGGCTGAAATTCAAAAAACATCAGATAAGATTAAAGAAATTATATTGTTTTTTAATAAACTAGATGAATTCGAGTCAAATGGTGTGCAGGAAATACCTTATAACCTTATGAAGACGGAAAAAAAAATTGATGAGCTGCGTGACGACATAACAACTTTAAACTTGAATGCTGCTGATGGCGGTGGCATTGAAAGAGCAACCCCGTTTAGTTTTCTCAACAGGAAAAATGGATATGTTATTGGCCCCAGGATCTGACAAAATGACTGATTTACACAAACTAGCTGGGTACCAGGTGTCCCAAAAAATAAAAAACCAGGAGATTTTCGCAGAAGAATACATTAGCTTCGTGTTTGAAAGAATCAGCAGTGTTGATTCAAAAATCAATTCTTTCATATCAAAAAACTATGAATCGGCATTACTAAAAGCCAAACAAATCGACAAAAAAATCAGAAACAATGAAAAATTAGGCATTTTGCTGGGCATTCCCTTTGGCATTAAAGACAATATTTCTGTTTTGGGTTTGAAAACTACCTGCGCTTCGAAAATGTTGCAAGAATATGTATCTCCTTATAATGCCACGGTAGTTGACAGGTTGGAAAAACAAGATGCCCTGATAATAGGGAAATTAAACATGGATGAATTTGGGATGGGTACCAGTTCTGAATTTTCTCATTACGGCGCTGTCCATAACCCCTGGAACCAGGACTATGTTGCTGGGGGCTCATCTGGTGGAAGTGCTGCCGCTGTTTCGTCTTTACAGCTCCCCATATCTTTAGGATCGGACACTGGAGGCTCCATCCGATGCCCCTCTAGCTTTTGTTCTGTTATAGGTATAAAACCAACCTACGGATTGGTGAGCAGATATGGGCTGGTATCCTATTCCAATTCACTTGAACAAATAGGCCCAATGGCGAGAACAATTATTGATATTGCCATGACTCTAAATACTATTTGTGGTAAAGATTCCAGCGATAGCACCTCTACTACTGCTGCTGCCTTAGATCAGCAATTTGAATATAAAATAAACACTGTTGATGGCGTATTAGGCAAAAATTATAAGGTCGGAATCATAGACAATTTGATACACGGTTCGGAAAGCCAGGTCATGGAAACTGTTTTCAAAAAAATAGACTTACTAAAAAAACATGGTTTTGATGTACAGAAAACCAAAATAAATTATTCCGATTTTGCCTTGGCTGCATATTATGTAATTGCTACTGCGGAGGCAAGCAGCAATTTATCCCGTTTTGATAACATTCGGTATGGTTTTAGCCATAACCCCCAAGGGTATGAATGGAACAGTTATTCCTCTCACGTGAGATCGAATTTTGGGGATGAGGTAAAAAGGAGAATATTGGTTGGCTCTTTTGTCTTGTCTGCCGGCTACTATGGGAAATATTACTTGAAAGCCCAAAAGGTAAGAAATGCTATAAAAAATGAGTTTAACAAATTGTTCAAACTTTTTGATGTTTTGATATTGCCGACAATGCCTATACTTCCTTTTAAGATTGGTGAAAAAGGCGCAAAGCCTTTGGAGCTGTTTATTTTGGATATTTATACTATACTGGCGAACCTGGCTGGAATAC
>JBNJLU010000155.1:0-5174 GCA_050591185.1 Candidatus Nitrosocosmicus sp. | reverse complement strand
CATGTAAAGTTAAAATTTGATGTTGATGGCTTAGTAGAAAAGGCAGATATTATTGGCTCTATTTTTGGGAAAACGGAAGGCTTGTTAGGCCAAGAAATGAACCTAAACGAATTACAAAAAGTATCCAAAGTTGGAAGGATTGAAGTTAATGTAGATTCCAAGTCGAATTCTGCAAACGGCGACGCTTTAATCCCCATGAGCACCGACATATCTACGGCTGCTCTAATAGCTGCTGCAATCGAAAGTATTGACAAAGTTGGTCCTTTTCAAGCCAAATTCTCATTAATAGGAATTGATGACATAAGGGCAATCAAAAAGAAAATCATAGTAGATAGAGCAAAAAAAATCGTACAAGAATGGGCAACAAAAACAATAAGCGAAGGAGAGGAAATGTTAAAGGATGTATATGACGCAAGCAAACCAGGCAGACTGACTACTTTTGGCAAGGCTCAATTAGCATGCGGAGTAGGAGTATTTGATTCTGATTGGATTATTTTGGTAGAAGGAAGAGCAGACGTAATAAACCTCCTCAGAGCAGGATATGAAAATTCAATAGCAATTGAAGGTGCAAAGATTGACGAAACAATATTAAAACTAACACATGGCAAAAGAGTTGTTGCTTTTATTGATGGAGATAGAGCCGGTGATTTAATATTAAAAGAGTTGCAAGGGTTAGTAAAAATTGATAGAGTATACAGAGCACCAGCGGGTAGGGAAGTCGAAGAGTGCACTCCTTTAGAGATTTCAGAAATACTAAAGGATGTGGAACAATACATTAAGAACATTTATAGTAACACGCCTAATAGTTCAAACTCAGAAAACCAGTTTCAGACACGAAACAATGTCCAATCCGCAATAAACCAAAATCAGATAAACATGATTGACATGAACACCAAACCCATCAACAATCAGCAAAACAAAGCGTCTGTAGAAGATAGCAATGATAAAATCACATACGCGAACATAGACAAAAACACACCACCCATAAAAGAAGATGAGGTAATCATTTCAACCATTAAGCAAATATTCCCAGAAATCAATGAAACTTTAGAAGCAGTAATCTTTGACAATTCAATGAAAGCAATGATAAAAGTACCTGTTTCTGACATTGTAAAAAGAATATCAAATTCACAGGGTGGAAAACTATTGGTTTTAGATGGGATAATTACCCAAAGATTAATAGAAGCAGCAAACAAAGCAGGGATTCAATATATAATAGGGCATAGAACAAGCAACATAAAAAAACCAATTTCAGAAATTCGCATAAAAACCTTTTTGGATATAGGCTTGATTAACCATAGTAACAATGGAAGGTAATTTAAATTATTTTCATTTTTTAACCTTGGCTCACTTACTATCGTTAGGTGCCAAGGAAACCCATACTGAAATTACGAGTGGTCAAATAAGTAAAGTCATCCAACGCTCTCAACAAACAGCTTCAAAGATATTGATTGAATTAGAAAAAGACAACTTAATTGAAAGAATTAAAAACAATAAGAAATTCAAAATAAAAGTAACCCATGAAGGATTTGAGGCCATAAAAGAACTGCATGGTATGATGAAAACAGCAATAGACAGATCTAGAGGTAAAAGAGTAATAATTAAAGGAAAAATTGTTACGGGTATGGGAGAGGGTTCATATTACATGTCAAAAAAAGGGTACAAAGATCAATTTAGGGAAAAATTAGGATACGAACCCTTTCCAGGCACTTTAAACGTAAAACTGGAAGAACAAATTTATAAAGACATCAAAAGAGAAATAACAAGCTATCCGTCCATCTACATTCACGGCTTTAAGGATGAAAACAGAACATTTGGATGGGTTAAATGCTATCCAACAATTTTAATTCCCGGAGCCAAAGAAAATGACAAAGTTTGGAAAAACAACAAAGAAAATTATGAAAAGATTGAAATAGAATCATCCATACTGCTGTTAGAAAGAACACACCATAACAACAGTTTAGTTGAAGTTATCTCTCCAGTATGCATTAAAGAAACAGCAAGTTTAAAAAATGGGGACATTGTAACAATTGAGTTAAAAGATTTGGATCAAATATCATAAAAAGAATTACCTAGGCTTCTTTTTATCATAGTGCTTTTTATTCGAGGAATTGGAGAAGATAGTCTTATGACATCCAACTCCATCCCTCGTTCTAAGCAATTCTTTTGTATTTCCTTCTCATCATGTTTTTGATCATAGCCCAAAGCTATTATATCAGGTTTTACAAAAGACACAGTATCATATAATGTGCCCTCTTTTCCAATAATTGACAAATCTACAAACGATAATGATGCAACCAATTCTTGTCTTTGTTTTTCATCATGATAAATATTTCTATTTTTCTTCAACTTCAAAGCCGTAGAAGTAGTAGCAACGACAACAACAAGAACATCCCCAAAAGACTTTGCTGATTTTAAAGTGTGAATATGGCCAGGATGTAGTAAATCAAAAACTCCACCCACAAATACAACCTTTATCTTTGAACGACCTAGTTCGCTCAGACAACAAACAATTTGTTTAGGTTTTAGTGCGTCTGGTTCATTACTCGTTATTCTTACATACCCTTGTTTTTCCAAATTAATAATGTTGTCGATATAAAATTCATCACCTAAATTGAGTTTATTTTCAAGGTAAGGTAAAATAAAACTAGAGTCAGGCCCATCATATAAATTATTACAATAAATGCAACCAAGAATAAACTTTTGTAAGGAATTCATTAAATTTTATATTATAAAGAAAAGTTGCACGTTATATAATTTTATAACAGAATCTAAATAAAGTAAATTGGCAATCTTTTGATGTAAATGGCTCTATTATAGAATAGACTATCCATTAACAGATCTTACAACTTAAGAATCGATTTGGACTTGATTATTTTTCTATGCCTAAAATAAAAACTCAAATTACAGTTGATGCCTCAGCACTCATAATCTTCGTCATTAGCATAAAAATCAGACGGCTCTTCGTCGTCATCATTGGCATCACTAATTTTCACATAATAATGAATATATTCTTTTGAATTCTGAAAACACCGGACACAAAACAAAACACAAAATCTAAAATTCAAATGTGAATGGTTATTGGATTTTTAAAACTAATATCCCGTTGCGATCAGAAATACCTTGATTAGCCTAACTGAAGTAACAATGCATTATCTTGGCTAGACAAATGATTGTTTATCATATGGTTTTGAGCCAATTGAAGGCAGGATATGAGCATCACAAACGAACATTTGGAAAAGTTGAAGATAGGGGCGAAATTTCTCTAATTCCAAATCATGATAGGCTTAAGTTGATAAAGACAAACACAATGAAAACTAAATCAATTTAAAATTAGTCATATGGAACTAATATGACTGCTATGATGAAAGCATATGCCCACTGCGCGTAAATGCAGCGAGGATAGTGTGTTCATGTTCACTAAAAATAGATTTACGCAACACAATTGAATGTAGGTCCAGTTGTCCTAATGCAACACAAAAAGTATCAGTTAGGCCCAAAAAATTAAGATAATGATTCATTCTTATCCTTGGAACGCTCACGAAATTCATATCATAGTTCTGAAGGATTTTAGTTGGCAGATAAACCTTGTTATTTTACCCAACAATCCCTTTCCAATATCACAAATAAAAATTATCGCATAGAATTTAATGAACCACACAACAATTAACATAAAGGCAAAAAGCAACATCAGCAGCATATATAAATCCCGCGAGCAGGATTTGCTCCAAAAAACGATATTTCATTTTTTGTTTGAGCCTGCGACTCTTCGGTTACTGGTGGATGTAAGCCTGTTAGGCTGATATTGATTAGCAATTAGTTGCCAACAACTACAGCCGAAAGCTCTACCAGGCTGAGCTACCGCGGGATATCTTATTTTAAAAATTAATTATATATATTCTGATCGTAAAATTGAATCTATAGTTAGATAAATCAATATATTATAACCATAAATCTAACAAACCATATGGATGGTAAAAATAACAAAATTAAGATATTCATTTTGTTTTTGTTTTCCATAGCCTTTACATTAATAATCTACATGTTTTTTTTAAATTCACTTGGGAATCCAAAATTTAATTCCATTGAGCTTTTGCCTGAGGAGGCATTTATCATAGTGTTGCATGAAGTTTTTAAATACCCTCTTAGTGAAATTAATAACATCACCTTCAACGATGTTAAAGATAGGTTTACTTACCAATATGTAATGGTGAGAGGTAATGGAAGTGTATATCTGTTGGACCAAGACAATCGTTCTACCATAATGGCAATTGGTAACACAACGCCCCCAATAACAGAGGGCATTCATTACGCATGGGAAATTACAACTAACAATACAAAAATATATGTAGATTCAACAAGTGGACACATTGTTTCATCCTCTAAAAAGACTTGAGAATATAAATATTGCAATAGCACTAACTATTTTATTACAAATTATTTATCAAGCAATTTGGTTAACAATTCAAAAATAAAATACGAGATTATCTTATCTGCTCCGGCTCTCCTCATCGACATCAAAGATAAAGCAGACCACTCTGTTTTGTTGAGCCATTTATTATCTGCAGCAGCTTGTACTAACGCATACTCTCCGGATACATTTTGGACGACCAACGGCGTATCGGTGTATGATTTCATCATTTTTACTAAATCCATGTACCATAAAGATGGTTTAATCATTACCCAGTCAGCGCCTTCATCAATATCCATTATTACCTCCCTAACAGATTCGCTTAAATTATAAAAACTATTTTGATAAGAAGATTTATCAATAAAATCGGATTTAAAAAAATTGTTACTCCTAAATGGCGTATACAAACTAGAGTTATGCTTTGAGGAATAACTCATTATTTTAATGCCATCATAGTCGTTATTTTCCAAAACTCTCCTTAGGTAAAATACTTGGCCATCCATCATGGAGGAAGGAGCAATAAAGTCTGTTCCAGATTCGGATAAGCTTAATGATATCTTTCCCAATATACTCAAGGTCTTATCGTTATCTATTTTTAGCATTTTTGTATTTTTTTTTGGTTCATTTGAATTATTAGCACTATCATCACAGCACACGCCACAATGACCAGAGGTGTTATATTGACAAATGCACACGTCAGAAATAATATTTACCCTGCTGCCAAAATTTGACTTGATTGTTTTAATCGCATTTTGGGTTATTC
>JBNJLU010000154.1:0-5216 GCA_050591185.1 Candidatus Nitrosocosmicus sp. | reverse complement strand
ATCCAATGTTAATATGCAAAGACAGTTATTAGCGTTCTTTACTACCAACAATAAATACAACAACGGAGTATTTCTATCTACAATTGCATTAGCAGTTGCCTTAGTCTCATATGTCACTTTGTCTCTTTGCAATCTGAATGCACAAGCACAAGAATATAATACAACAACGGCAACAATATCTGACCAAAAACCCGTATTTAAGGTCGTTGTCCAAGTTACAAATAACGCAAATGACAATGAAACTGGTACAATTCATGTTTTTATAAACTGTACCAATATATCCAAGGTGTTAAACGGTGTAGTCTGTCCTGCAAATTCAACTGTAGAATACGCATTTGAATTTGGTGCAGAGGATGTTCCTGTTGGCAAGGGATTCACCGCTGAAATGGTATACGGAGATGATGTCTTTAAAAGAGCATATGGTGTAAACAGCCCATCAAAAGCACCTGAGATAGCCCAACTCACTATACCATAATCTATTCTGTTTTTATTATATTATTGGCTATTCAGCTTTTCTGAAAATCAATCACTTAAAGGAAATCGGAACAAATTATTAGCTGATTGAAAGTCAAAGATAATTTGTTTTAAATTAGTTTAAGGAAAAGATTTATTGGTTTGGGCAGAAATGTATGTAACCCAAATTCGAGATATATTATGGACCGCGTTTCATTTTGTAAATTATAATAATCCAATTACCATCAAATTAAAAAATAAAGAAATAAACCTATTGCAATGTGGTTACTTTACCACTAAAAATTGTATTTTTTAATAAAGAACGTCATTCCTGTGATTGCGATAAGTGATAAACAAAGACTATAAAGCGCTGCCAAATTCACACCGTAAGCATCCCACAAAAACCCAAACGTTATGTTGCTGACAAAAAAACACACACCAGACACCAAACTGTATAAACCATATGCGGTTCCCCTTAGTTCTGGAGACACATATTTTGGTATTACCGCTCGCTGAACAGTTTCTGAAATTCCAAGATAAAGTCCAAACACAGCCGCCAAAACAAAAGCATAAAGAGAATTATCTAATGAAAAGGCCATCATTATTGTCGATACCGCAAAGATGGAATATGCCAATAACAACACTTTCTCCTTTCCTATTCTGTCCGCAAAAACACCTGCTGGAATGCCAATTATTGTGTGTGCGACATTGATCATTGCATACACTATAGGTATCAGGCTTTGGTCTATCCCAAGGTCTGAGCCTTTCAGTAAGATAAATGAAAAGTTAAATGCGCCAAGACTAAATATCCCGGTAATAACTAAAAGAATGACAAATGGTTTGTTTCTCTTGAAAAGTCCACCTATATTTTCAAATATTGTTGTGTTAGACAGTTTTTTTATTGCAACCTCTTTTACAAAGAACACCAAAATTGTTACTGCAATAACACCTGGAATAAGTGAGAGAAGAAATACCGCCTTAATGTCCATTATCTGTAAAATTGCAAAGGCTACTATGGGTCCCACTATGGCACCCATCTGGTCAATTGTTCTATGAATCCCAAACGCTTTGCCTGAGACGGATTCAGATACAGAATCAGCAATTAATGCATCACGAGGTGCGGTTCGTATCCCTTTACCCATTCTGTCTGTTGCCCTCACCACAAAGGCATCAATCCAACCGCTACTAAACATAAAGAAGGGTTTGCTTATTGTTGATAACCCATACCCAATTATGACAAATATTTTTCTTTTCCGAAACTTATCAGATAGTGCACCAGAAAACATTCTAAAAACATAACTTGTAAGTTCCGAGGAACCCTCTATTGCACCAAGAATTGCTTTTGACACCCCCAAATTGTTAACCAAGAAAAGGGGAAGGACACTCAAAATCATCTCAGTTGAAAAGTCGGTAAAGAAACTTACCAAACCCATCGTAAAGACATTGCGAATTCCTACTGGCTTGTCTTTCTCTTTTTCATCATCTTTATCTTTCTTTGAACCGTCTTTTGGAATCAAAATTTCAGTATCCCCTTCATCAATTTCAATTATTAAATCCTTTTTTTGTGATTGAATAAAAATTATTAACCTGATTTAAATTTAATAATCTAAAAATCATTAGGAAGATATTTTACCAATACCTTAATTCCGTATGTCAGGCAGAAAATGAAAGGAATTGAATTTCTTTTTCTTGGACTTGGTGCAGTTTTGGGTGCATTTCTAAGATACAAAATAACCTCCTCTCCTTTGCTATTTGGTAGTATCGCTTCAAATGTGTTATTGGTAAATATAATAGGAAGTTTTGTTCTTGGAGTTTTTTCTGTATTGTCTGTGTCTTTGAATTTGGACTCAAGATATTCCTTTCTAATTGCTATAGGTTTTTGCGGTTCTTTAACCACCATGTCCTCATTTGCGTTGGAAAGCGCAAATATGATAGATAATCGGCAATTTCTTGGTGTGGCAATAAACATCGTTGCAAATGTTTCATTATCTCTTTTAGCGGTTTATGGCGGCAGAATTCTAATATCTCATATAATACCAGGTAACAGTTAATGGTAAGGCAATCAATGCTCTGTCTGACTATACGAATCAAAAAGAATGATGAGATAAACGGAAAAAGATTGGAAAAGGTATTACTGGAGTTCTTGAAGAAGGCGAAAGTCTCTGGAGCAACAGTATGGCTTGGTGTTGATGGATTTGGAAAGAGTGGTAAATCAACACTTCATTTGGAAGGACTGACAATTAACCAACCTATGATGATTGATATAGTTGAGGAAAGTTCAAAGATAGAGCCCTTGCTTCCTGAATTAAAAAGAATGGTAAATGACCATGGATTGATAACGATACATTATGTAGATGTGATTTAATCAAGCAATTAATTCCTAGATACTTTTATTATCAAAAACCAACAAATCCTCATTAACATTAAATTATTATTATTTAGTCTTCTTAAAAATAAAGCAAGGGTTTCATGTTCTACATAATATTTACATTCCAAGGCGGTTTTAATCCTATTGTCAGACCTTATCCCAATTGTAAATGTGATTCTTTTAATTCAACAGTTAAGATATGTAGAAAAGGCTCAAATCTACAAAAACGTTCGTTATAGAAGTGGACCGGGTGGGATGTAATTCAAAAGTGAAACAAACCCAACTCAGGTTTATTTTATTATTTATTGAGGTATGTTATCAATTAATTGATGCGATGTGTTTAAAGTTTGCAGATATTGAGAGATTCTTTTGTTGTAATTCTTGTAAATCAGGTTATGGTGTAAAATACCGGGGAAGGATAGAGTCAATAAAGAG
Organism: Candidatus Nitrosocosmicus sp.; assembly: GCA_050591185.1. Taxonomy (GTDB): domain Archaea; phylum Thermoproteota; class Nitrososphaeria; order Nitrososphaerales; family Nitrososphaeraceae; genus Nitrosocosmicus. Next base: position 1,960 of record JBNJLU010000154.1, on the reverse strand, counting down.
AAAGTATCAAGGCAAATCCGAAATAGAAATCTAATTGAGTTGTTTATTCAGGGTTTGCCTTAATGTCCATATTTTGATGGATTTTGGTCGAATTGTTGTTTGCATGCTGATGAACAAAGATATATTTTGTCTCCATTAATCTCTGATGTGTATTTTGCATTTTTTTCATCCACATTCATATTACAAACTGGGTCTTTTGCCATATACATATTAGCATAAATCCATATTTAACTATGAACCTTTACAAATATAAAATTTGGATTTTTTTTATCAAAAAGTATTTAGTTTAAACGTCTACATATCTTTACAATTGTAAAGTCCCCATTTTATCTATGTATTTTCTCTATTGATATTATATATGTTATCGTCAAAAGAAAAACTCAAAGAAACCGGAAGAAATAGTTATTTTCCCGATTCGTCTCTCGTGAATAAAAGGGGGATTACTGTATGACATCCGCGCCATCCTCACTGACAGTTTCAAATCCCCACAGATGGAAGGCACTGTCTATCTTGTCATTGGCACAGTTTCTGATTATCCTTGACACATCTATCATAGGGGTGGCTCTGCCAACAATCCAGGGGCATTTCGGCATAACCCAAACGGATTTGCAATGGATTTTCAACGCATATGTGATTGCCTTTGGCACCCTATTGCTGCTTGGTGGAAGGTTATCTGACACTTTGGGACACAGGCAGATTTTTGTCATTGGTTTTCTGGTTCTCACAGCAGCTTCTGTGTTGGCAGGTATGGCCCCAACAATTGAAGTTCTAATTGCTGCAAGGATACTCCAGGGTGTAGGAGCCGCTTTGATTGCGCCCTCCGCTCTGTCTATAGTCATGAGCCTGTTTGCAGGCAACAAGTCAGAAATGAACAGGGCAATGGGCATCTGGGGAGCATCGGCACCAGCTGGAGGGACAGCCGGTGTGTTTTTGGGGGGCATAATAACGGCATGGCTTGACTGGCCGTGGGTTTTCCTGATTAATGTTCCCATAGGAATAGCAGTTCTGGCTCTGACACCAAAGCTTATTCCACAGGGAATTAGAAAGAAAGGTGAAAACATCGATTACCTTGGAGCAATGTCCATAACCGTTTCATTGGCCCTGTTGGTGTATTCAATTGTTACGGCCAATGATGTCGGGTGGCTATCTGCACAGACCATTGTCCTTTTGTCTGCATCCATCATATCATTGGCTGCCTTTGTTGCAGTAGAGAAGCGAAGCAAACAGCCACTTGTGCCACTCCACATATTCAGGACCACGACAAACCTACTCTCATCTAACATTGTAATGGCCTTGCTGGGCGCAGCATGGGTGTCTATGTGGTTTTTCCTCAACCTCTACCTTCAGCAAATACTGCACTACGGACCGCTAGAAAGCGGGCTTGCATTGCTGCCAATGACGGTTCTTATAATGGTGATGATGGTATGGGCGACTCCAAAACTGATGGGCAGGTTGGGAATCAGACCGAACATGATAATGGGCCTTGCGCTATTGGCTGTCGGGATACTTCTGTTTAGCTTGACTCCAGGCGACACTAACGATACCAGCAACAACAATGGCATCTTTCTGGCATATGTTTTGCCTGCATCCATCATCTCCGCACTAGGAATGTCGTTTTCCTACATCCCTGTGTTAACAGCAGCAGTGGCAAACGCAAAAAAAGAGGATGTTGGTGTAGCATCAGGACTTGTAAACACAACCTACCAAATTGGTTCGGCAATGGGGCTGGCTATAATGGTCTCCATCGCCACAATGCACTCTGAGGTCTTGGTTAACATAGGAACAGAAAGCCTTGATGCGTTAAACAATGGGTTTCATTTGGCTTTCGTAGGCTCTGCGTTTATCTCTGCAGTGGCCGCAGTAGTGTCTTTGAAATACATAAAAAAAACAAAAAGATAAGAAAGGAAGACTAAAAGAATAATTTCTTTATCTTTTTAAAGATATTACACTTTTTGTATCA
>JBNJLU010000153.1:0-5304 GCA_050591185.1 Candidatus Nitrosocosmicus sp. | reverse complement strand
GTACCATCTTCAATAATTTTAATTCATTTATCTGGGGATAAACTTTCTCAAACTTCGTCGCCTATTCCTGACTTTGATGGAAATGATTATGCCTGCAGTAAGGGAAACGATACCGCCTAAAAAAAGAAATATTCCCACAATTAAACCTGTGAATACACCCAATTCCAATTCACCGTTTTCTTTGAGAAACGGCAAAACCCCAAACAGTATATACAGTGTGGTTTTATCGGGAGTTTTGTTCTCAAGATGAACTACTGCTAATTCATACTCCCCCGTTTTGTTTGGTTTTATTGTAGAAAAATATGTTTTTTGAAAAGTGGAGTTTGAGATTACCTCCCCCGAAGGTCCAGTCACAATTTCTCTTAGTTTTAACTGATCGTTATTAATGGAATCTATAGCTAAAGTAAGTGGTCTGTTTATAGAATCTATATGAATACTTGTGTTGTAGGTATGCAAAGTGGTTAGTGTAATTTGGTTTGCTAATAGGCCTTGATTATTTGCTATGAACAGCCCACTAAAAGTAATTCCCCACACAAAAGAAATACTTATGGATGTGGCAAATAAAATGCCGCTTACAACCAATATTCTGTACCCTCTTTGCATTTTATATTGTGTGACATAGGAATTATTAAATATAGTTTCATTTTTTTCTGCGATAATCTAAATATATAGTCATATTAAAAAGAAAACATGATAATAGATTTTAAGGCGATGTATGACTATATTTTAAGTTTAGATAATAACGTGCGATTCATAGGTTTTATTGATGAAATGGGTAAACTTGTATATGGCGGAATGAGGCCAGGGAAGATATCCTTGGAAAATGAAACCGAATCAATTAAAATTTACATGGAATATGCCCTAATAAACAAGATTCACACGGACTTTGATACTATGTTGGGGAAAGTTATTTATTCTTTGACTGTCAGGGAAAAAATTGAATTATTAACCTTTCCACTTGAAAAATACATAATTCGGATTTCCCTTGAAAGACACACTGATTCTCAAAAAATCCTGTATTCGATTTTAGATTATTTAAAGAAATTAGGCTACAACTGGACTATATAGTTTTTTGTATGTTTGTTTGTTTCGCTTTATACATTCATACGACTTTTGTAGGTTTGAATTATTTTTTCGATTGCATCCATTTCTTCTATACATGCCCTCTTAAATTCTTCATAGTTTCCATTTTCCTTTAGCCTGTCCACCCAAACAAGTATTTTGTCTAAAAAACTAATGTTGGATAGTAGAAGTGATCTTACATCTTCTTGATTGTTTACTCCGAGAAATAATTTCAATAGGAATCTGTGATAATAAAGCCTATTTAGCCTCATTTCCGCAAAAAGTTTTCTATAAATTACTATTCTTTCGCTTTCCGATTTTATGTTAAATTCGTCTGAATCTATATCTGGAAGATTGTAATTCAACTGTATATGTAGATGTTATGTATAAAAATTAAACTTTTAGTTTCTTGTGGCGAACATTTTATCTATTAACTAATAGATAATTGTTTTTATCGTGGAAAAAGAAATTTATATAGTATAATAAGCAATTATTCTATAAGGAAATATGTTTAATCATTTTGACTGGGCATCATAATTACCCATTTTCCATTATGGACGTTATAACTAATAATAAGTATGGTAACTTAAATAAATATCCTTAATCGATTTAATAATTCGATACCTTAAAAAATCACATTTCACTCTTTTCAAAATGCCTATTTGATATAAAAGATAAAATGGTATATACAAGCGGATATGCGCATATTTGTGTTATTGTAATCTTGTACTGTTGGTAAAAATGTTACAATAGAACATATAAAAAAGCCGGTGCGAATAGTGTTTAGTTTTCATGGATAAATTTATTATAATGTTATTTTCTAAAAGCATAAAGAAATATGCGCATTATAGCGTATCCATATAAAATTTATAAAATAAATAGCAAAATATATTTGTGCTGCATAAATAATATCTTATGTCATCTTCTTTTCAATCTTATGTATAACATTCTTTATCCCCAAATCTACTATGTAGTTACCTAATCGTGGGCCTTTTTCAGCGTTGATCAATATCCTATAAAATAACCTGAAAAAATCCTTTGGTTGAATGCCGTTTTCCTTGGATTTTTGGAAGATGATTGTTTGTACTTTCTGATATAATTCGTCATTGTCAATAATTGCAGAAGACCCTTCCATTTCGTTTGCAATCAGGTTTAACTGTGACAATACTTCTGCTATCGCTTTTTTCTGCTTGTCTTCTAACTGAATTTTTGTTGAAATTTCTTCATCATAAATCTCTTTAATCTCTCTGGCCCAATTGAGGGCTAGTTTTATTTTATTAGATAGTTCAGTATCTTCTTCTTTTATTATACCATATTTTAGTAACCTTTCATTTATTTTTTTTATAGAATCTATGTTTTGGTCAACAAATAATTCTGATTGTTGGATTAGTATTCTGTAAGGTATGTGAATCGACGGCATATGCGGTGGATTTAGGTTATTTACATACTCATAAACGCCTTTTATCTTTGTTGTTTTGTTCTTGTTTTTTTCCTTTATTTTATCAAAAAATATATCTTCGTATAAATCATACTCATCCATAAGATTTGGGATGTCCTCAATACTTACGTGCCTTGTTCCGGATATTCTTTTGTATAGTAATAATAAAAGTGATTCAGGTGTTCCGTATTTAAGCCACATTTGTGGGGTCAATACGTTTCCAGCAGATTTACTAATTTTTCTGCCGCCCTTATCTAAAAACATTTCATATTTTATGTGCAGAGGGTGATGGAATCCCAAAATTTCACTTGAAACCCAATCGTTGATTCTTACAGAATCCATTATGTCTTTCCCAAATGCTTCAAATCTCACATCAAAAGCATGCCATCGCGCGGCAAATTCTACCTTCCATGCTAATTTCCCATTACCATTGCCATTTCCAATCCTGATTTCTCCACTATATCCACAGCCATCAACATGTTTCCTATTTATTGTATTTCCAATACAAGAATAACTTATAGTTTTTTCTTTGGGAAAATAATCCACTGCATTTGCCACATAAAGCCTACCGCATTGCTCACATATGGGAAAAAAAGGAAGAAATTTGGTATATTTTTGCTGACCTATGGAGACTGCAATCTCATCACCTATAATTTTACTGTTTTCTAAAATGTTGTGAATTTGATTTGATAAAACTCCGCTCTTATATACTTCAGTTCCGCTTTTAAATTTATAATTAACTCCAACCCTGTCAAGGCCTTCTAGCAGTAGGCTACTCATATGTGAACCATAAGATTCATGACAGTCACCAAAAGGATCCGGTATTGAGGAAACGGGCTTACATAAATAATCATTTAACCATTCTGGGAGCCCCTCTGGAACCTTTCTAAGACCGTCTAAATCATCTGAGAATGCTATTAATTCTGACTTGTAACCCATATCTTGCAATGCAAGAGAAATTCCAAATGCCCTTACAGCGTCTCCCATACTTCCGATATGGGGAATTCCAGATGCCCCTAAACCGCTTTCTACTTTAATCAAATCAACAGATCTGCCAAGTTTTTTCTCTCTTTCTATAATGGTAAAAGCTACCTTGTCTATCCACGTTCCTTTACCAATTGTGATTTCTTCCAAAGAGTCTTCCATTTTTCTATATTGCTTTTGTTACATAAGGTCCATTAATAACATATCCAAACTTTTTATAATACTCTCTGGTTCCTATAGCACTGATTACTGACAATTTTTTTATATCAAATTCTTCTCTACAGATTTTCTCTGCTTCCTTCAGCAAATTTTGCCCTAAACCTTTGTGCTGATAAATCAAACTTTCTTTTCTCTTCAGATTATTTCTGTATTCCGTTGATTTTGATCCAATCTTTACCAATGGGCCGTAAACATGTAATTCCCTAACAATAGCTGATTGAAATGCTTTTGAACGCGTAGATAGAGAAAGGGCGTTATTTTCCACTGTGTCAACCAATTCTTTTCTTTGGGGATATGACATGATTCTTAATCTCAAAAATCCAAAGAGATTTTCCTTATCTTTTGATTCAAATGAAAGGAATATCTCTTTCCCACCTGATGATAAGTAATCTGTTCTGAATAAAGTTAAATCTTCATGGGAGTACTCCTTATCTGTGTCCTTTAGACCTATCTCGCGGCACCTGATACATTTACATTTTATCCCTTGTTTTTTTAACTCAAGTGAAACTAATTGTCTTAGGTTTCCAATCTTGGGACCAGAAATTACATCGTCTGGCTCTATTTCCCTTTGAATCCTCATTATTCTAACCCAAGGCGGTACTATCTTTTTAATATCAACTAAAATGCTAACTAAATCGTTTGTAGAGTAACTAGTATATTTCTTTTCTTTATAGAGCTTATAGAGACCAGTATTTTTAATTACAACAGTTGGGTAAATTTTTAGCATATCTGGCTTTAATCTTTGATCATCAAATAGCATTTTAAAATCGCTAATGTCCTGTTTCACCGATGATTTGGGTAAGCCGGGCATCATATGCGCTGTAATTTTATATCCACTATTTTTTGCCAAATAAAAAGACTCATATACATCATTTAAGTTGTGTCCTCGATTAACTGCTTTAAATACTTCGTCATTAAGGGACTGAACACCTATCTCGATTCGTGTAGTTCCTAACTCAAGCATCATATCAACATGTTCTTTTTTACAATAATCCGGTTTAGTTTCAATAGTAAGACCAACACATCTAATACCGGCTTTTTCGTTCTTTTCTTTTGATTTTTCTAAGCTATTGCTTAACTCTAAATTTTTTGATAAGGTTTTGTGGTTAAGGTCAAAAATAAACACGTCATTTTTTAACAGTTTCGTATTAAATAAATTAAAAGCATCATAACATTTTTTTACAAAATCTTTCTGATATTCTTTTGGATAAAAAGGGAATGTGCCTCCAACAATAACAAGCTCTGCCTTATCGACATTGTGCCCTCTTTCAACTAACTGAATAACTTTTGTCCAAACTTGTCTAAAAGGATCATAGTTTACTTGTTGGGCAATTTTAGTCACGGGTTCTGTGCCGATATAACTTAAAGGTGTGTTGTCCTCAACCCCGCCAGGACAATAAATGCATTTTCCATGCGGACATGCAAATGGCATTGGCATTACAGTGACAACTGCAATACCGGATGAAGTTTTTGATGGCTTTAATTTTAGTAAATCTTTGAAATGGTTGCCCTCAGGTAAAAGCTTAAAGATATCTACATTTTTCGGAATTTTTGATAACTTGTACTTTAAAGATTTGTTTTTTGTAATTTTAAATATTTCT
>JBNJLU010000152.1:0-5318 GCA_050591185.1 Candidatus Nitrosocosmicus sp. | reverse complement strand
AACAGAAACCTTGATTTTTCAACAGGGACAATAAAGATTGATGACATGATTATCAATGTTGAGGTAGCTGATTCAGATGATGAGCGACAGAGATGGTTGATGTTTAGAGAGGAAAACCTGTCACCAAATTCCGGGTTATTGATGGTTTACGATAAGCCTGATTTGTATTCTGTGTGGTTGCTAAACATTAGATATCCGTTAGATTTACTTTGGTTTGATCAGCAGGGTAACCTCGTTTACACTGTGAGAGATGCGCAACCCTGTGATAATTTTCTGGATTTCTCGACATGTACATTTAAAAATACAAAACCCTCAAAATTTGTTCTAGCCGCTCATTCGGGGTTTATTAGCCAAAATAACATAGCCAATGCGTCAAAATTGGAAATTCTTTCCATCTAGCTTTAAAATAATAAAAATACCAAACTAATGGCTAGATATATTTTTTGATTTGATTTATTTCATGAATTATCTCTTCAATAGAAGCCTCGTCCTCTATGGTTGTTACGTCTCCAATAGTTTCTTTATTTATTATTGATCTCAACAGTCTTCTCATTATTTTACCACTTCGTGTTTTTGGTAGTTTATTTACAAAATATATCTTTTCGGCAATAGCAATCGGTCCTATAGTATTTCTTATGTGCTCATTCATTTCCTTATTCAATTGCTCGGAGGAAACAAATCCTGATTTGAGTACCAAAAACGCTATTATCGTTTCGCCCTTTATTTCATCAAATTTACTGGTAACTGCAGCCTCTGCTACTGATTGATGGGATACAAATGCACTTTCTATTTCTATCGTTCCTAATCTGTGTCCTGCAACCTTTAGGATGTCATCCGATCTCCCTAATATCCAAACATAATTATCCTTATCTGTGTATGCAAAATCCCCCGCAAAATAACGATTGGGCACCTTTTCCCAGTATGTCTTTTTATATCTCTCATCATCATTCCATAATGACAATAACATTCCGGGCCATGGCTTTTTGATGGTTAGATAGCCCTTTTTCCCACTTTCCACTTTTTCACCGTTCTCATCCACTATTTCTATCTCTATTCCCGGAAGCGGAAGGGTTCCTGACCCGGGTTTCATTCTGATGTTCTCTATGCCACTACACATACTGACCATTATTCCGCCGGTTTCAGTTTGCCACCAGGTATCGACAATAGGGCAATTTTGCTTCCCGATTACATTATAGTACCATAGCCAAACCTCTGGATTTATTGGTTCTCCAACTGTACCCAATAAACGTAATGTGGATAAATCAAAAGAGTCAGGGATCTCATCACCATGCCTCATATACGCCCTTAACGCAGTTGGTGTAGTATAAAGGATAGTGGCGCCATATTTTTCCACTATTTTCCAGTATCTTCCCTGATCTGGAAAATCAGGTGCTCCTTCATACATTATCTCTGTAACCCCATGCATTAACGGTGCATAAACAACATAACTGTGCCCTGTTACCCAACCTATGTCAGCTGTGCAAAAGAAAATGTCTGTTGTCATAAAATTAAAAACCCACTTAGCTGAGTTATATAAATGCGTTAGATATCCTCCTGTGCCATGAACGACTCCCTTTGGCTTCCCCGTAGTTCCTGAAGTATATAATATGAATAACGGGTCTGGGCCATCCATCCATTCTGATTCACATAGGTTGGATTCTTTATTGGTTATATCATCAAACCAAAGATCCCTTTCACCCATTGTTATTTCCTTATTTGTCCTTTTGACTACAATCACTTTTTCAACATGGGGAATTTTCTTTACTGCATCGTCTGTTATATTTTTTAATGGAATTATTTTCCCCCTTCTGTAACCCCCGTCTGCTGTTATAATTATTCTGGGTTTAGAATCATTTGCTCTATCAGATATTGATTGAGAGCTAAATCCCGAAAAAACTACCGAATGAATCGCTCCTATTCTCGCGCATGCAAGCATTGAAATGGGCAATTCTGGTATCATTGGAAGATAAATTGTAATTCGATCTCCTTTTTTGATTCCGAGCCTTTTTAAGGCATTAGCTAATTGATTTACTTTATAGTATACCTGATTGTATGTCAGAGTAACTGATTCTCCATTTTCTCCTTCCCAAATAATGGCGGCCTTATTTTTTGTTTCCGATTCTATATGTTTATCAAGGCAATTGTATGCTGCATTTATTTTACCGCCCTGAAACCATTTCGCAAAAGGGGGATTCCAGTCCAATATTTTATCCCATTGCTTAAACCATGCCAAATTCTTTGCACATTCGGCCCAGAATTGCTCGGGATTGCCTGATGCCTTATTTTTTATTTTTTCAATTTTTTTGCCTTCAAGTGATATATTATCGGTACTATCGATATTTTCTGATTTTGAAATGTTAACCATGAAAACTGAAATGAAAGTTGTTTACTTAAATGCTTTTTTTAAATAACATGATAAATCTATAGATAAATCTTATATGCAATTGTAGCAATAAATTAAAATAAATAAAGAGAACGAAAATAGATGTGAAGTATAGAAGTAGAACAGAAATAGTAGCAATGATTCTTGACGCAGCAAATGGCGGTGCTACAAAGACAAAAATTATGTATAAAGCATTCTTAAGCTATGCACAGTTACGTGAGTATTTATCTGTACTAATAGAAAATAATTTAATTGAATATATTGAAGGCTCACAGACATACAAAACAACGGAAAAAGGGCTAAACTTTCTAAAAATGCATAATGAAATAGGCGAACTTTTAAATCCACAAAAACAGGAATAATCCTTTATTTTTTTATATTTTAAATATTTCAGCTAAAATAAATTCAATTGAGTATTAAAATATAGCAATTCCTGATAAGCTAAAGCATCATCATAAAATAAAATGGAATTTAAAATGTGAACTAATGCATTGCTTTTTTTGTCGCTGATGTTGTTGTTGTTCTAATACTCTAATTAGCAGATGTAACTATTTGGCTTATTTCATTATGCTCGTTCTCATTTTCAATAGCATTAGAAATGTCTGGAACAGAGTCTTCTAATTCCTTTTTAATTCCTTCATCTCCCTCCTCCTCTCTTTGTAATTCTTGATTGTTGTCATCTAAGCTGTTGTTACCAAAATCCTCCTCATTTATTTGGCTGTTTTCCAATGTTTCTTTATCTTCATTGTGAAGGCTTATTGTATTTTCAGCTGCCTCATTGGTTGAAGATACTGTTGTATTGTCTACGGTCTGCTGGGTTAGTTTGTTAATTATATTTTTGATTTCTGAATTCTCTAGATTTGTGTGATCTATTAATTCGTTGGTATGCAGATTAATCTGTTGATATACATCCTCTGTTATCTCGTTGCTTTTATATTGCAGTTTTGCGTCAAATAACACCGATTTTATTCTTCTTGATTCTATATCCAGTTCTGATATTCTTTGGTGAAGTCTGTCGATTATTTCTTTGGTGTTTTCGCCTAACTTATCGAGTCTTTTTTCATATTTTAAATAGACCAACTCTGCATCGTCTTTCATACTATCATTTTCAGAAACAATTTCCTGCAATGCCTTTATTCTTTTTAATGCCAAAGATTTTTCACGTAATAGTTTTTGAGCATCAAGTCTCCATCTTGGAATAAAAATAACATAGTCTCCTTGAACTAAAAGCTGCTCATATGGCAAATTTTTTATACCACCAGAGCCACAATCGACACTAACTGATTCTACAGATCCTTCAATATCTGTTATTATGCCTATAACCTTTCCTATGTATGTTCCATACATATCTTTAACTTTTTTACCCACAAATTCGAGCCTCAATTCGCTCATGGATTTTCATTTAAAAGTTGGTATAATGCTCGCTGTGTGAAAATATATTAATTAATTTATAATAATTATTTAACTACATTATTGTAGTAATTGATAATAAAGCAAATTGTGCTTTATGGAAAATATGTACCAAGAAAATTTTACTTTTGATGAAAAACAAAAACTTGAATCCCATTTTTCCAATTCTGATAGAGCGGTATTTGTAATTATTACCTCTAATCAGGTTGATCGTGGAGCACTAATGTCCAGGTACTCCAGAACCGATAAAACAATGCGGCGCATTTTTATAGACGAATTTTTGTCTAATCCTAACAGAGGAACTGAATTCTATAACAAAGTCCTGCTAGAATATGGCGATGATTCTGTTGCCGAACTCGGAACGGCGCAATGTGCCATAGAGTGGATTTCCAATATAGGTGCTCAAAAAATTGAGGATCATCGAATTGGTTTGTCGTATTTAGAAAAGTCCTCCCGTTATGTGGCTTTTGATAAAAAGGCCAATGGAGTCTATAAATACCATAGAGACAAAAAAATAATGTCCTCTTACTTCGCTGATAACTTTATACGGTCATGCGATTTATCGTTTGAAACTTATTCTAAAAATATCGCACCTATGCAAAATTACCTTAAGGAAAAAATTCCTATCGATGATCTTTATTTTTATAACTCTGCCGGTAATAGTGAAACCCCTTTTGACCACTTGAGCAATTTGGATGACATAGAGAACGCAAAAAAAATATACAACTCAACGATTAAGGCAAAGGCATTAGATATATTGAGAAATCTCCTTCCCTCTTCAACTCTTACAAACCTTGCAATTACCGGAAATGGGAGAGCATTTGAATATCTTTTATTTCACGTTCTTTATTCGGATTTGGATGAAATACGGGACATAGGGAATCAATTGTATGGTGAATTGGAAAAATACATTGAGCCGTTTATCAAACGTTCAAAAGACAAGTACAGTGTTTTATACAACGATTATCTGATAAAGACCCGGGATTCAATACACCAAATATTAGAGTCCGACTTGCAGATATATGGCGAAAGCAATTCAAATTCAAATTCAAATGGTTCTGGTGCAAATGTTAAACTGCTCTCCTATATCCCAAACCATGAAGCCGAAGTAAAATTGGTTTCATCGATATTATATGAGTATGGAAAAGACCTTCCACAGGATTTTCTATTGGATTACTCCAATTCGTTAACTGATGACAAAAGGCATGAAATCATCAGGCTATATACTCAATTTAGACAAAATAGGCGACACAGGCCAGGGCGAGCCTTTGAGGTGATCGACTATTCATTTGGATTGATGACAAATTATGGTATGTTTAGGGATCTCCACAGGCATAGAATGTTAACAATGAGCAGACAATTGTTGTCTACAAAATACGGATATGACATTCCGCGTGAAATAACTGAGTTAGGGATAGAGAAAGACTACAATGATTGCATGTATCTTTGTGATGAATCCTATAAATTAATCTCACAAAAGATGCCTATTGAGGCGCAGTATGTGGTAAATTTTGCCTACAGATAC
>JBNJLU010000151.1:0-5322 GCA_050591185.1 Candidatus Nitrosocosmicus sp. | reverse complement strand
ACATAAAAAAAGCAATAATACGGTAATCAGGTATTTTTCGGTTTTACATTTCCAAACAGTAAATGGATCATATACACATTTCTTGAACTTGCTGTTTTTGGATTGATAGTATATTTTACAATCAAGTCCATAACATAATGCCATCAATGGATAATTCTGTCGTGATTCCCAATAAAATGTGTGTATGTGTGTATGTAATATTCTACATAGTACCTTGGAAGATAAAAAAAATTCATTTATGGACATCAACAACAAATAAACAAAATAGCATTTGTTTTCCATCTGTCAACATAATGCTCAAAATGCCATCAGATGAAATTCACAACAGCAAATTCTGGACAACATTACAACAACACATCGAAACCCCGAATTCAAAAGAGGAACAAAGTAGGAAATATTCACACATATATCACATTTTTTGCCTATTTCTAATTGCTAATACATTGCACACATTAAAAAATAGTCGGTGAATACAAAAACAAAATTTGCAGTCTCAATAGGAATAATCATAGCAGTAATAGCATCTTCGCAATCAGATAACCACGGATTATTTTCATTTAATACAAACAGCACTACCAGGGTTACAAACAACGATACACCCGAATCAAAAACATTGCGATTAGGCTATTTTCCCAATGTAAATCATGCCCAGGCCATAATAGGGCTAAAAAACGGAGATTTTCTTAAGGTTTTTGAAGGCATTAACAACAACAGCAGCAGCAGCAGCAGCAGCAGCAACACAGACCAAAGTAAAATAGGCATAAATGAATTTGTATTTAGCGCCGGACCATCAGCAATAGAAGCATTATTTGGCGGTCAAATAGATGCAGCATATGTCGGTCCAAATCCTGCAATTAGCGGGTTTATTGCCTCAAGCAATGAAGGGATACGAATAGTAGCAGGGGCATCAAGCGGTGGGGCGTCATTTATTGTGAGAAATGACGCAGGAATCGGATCGGTTGACGATTTGGGCGGAAAGAAATTTGCCTCCCCACAGTTGGGCAATACACAGGACATATCGCTTAGAAAGTACATCATTGACAATGGGTTCAATACGGTGGAAAATGGCGGAAATGTAACAGTGGTTGCGGTAAAACCATCAGACATAGTCACACTCATGCTAAAGAAAGAAATCGATGGGGCATGGGTTCCCGAACCATGGGGCATCAGATTGATAAACGAGGCAAACGGTAAAGTGTTTGTCGATGAGAGGGATTTATGGCCACCTGAAGGGAAATTTGTTTCATCAAACATCATCGTTAGAACTGACTATTTGAATGAAAACCCAGACGTAATAGAAAAGCTATTGGAAGCCCATGTAAACCAAACGCTATGGATTAATGAGAAATTAGGTAAAATAAATAATAACGACAATACATCAAAAGAGACGAATTTCAACAACAACAACAATAGCAGCATTGCGGAAGTTGTTAATTCATTTAACGATGGTTTAAGACAAGTTACCGGAAAAACAATACCGGAAAATGAATTAAAAGAATCACTAACAAAGATGGACTTTACATATGATCCACTAAAGACATCACTATTCAAAATAGCAGATGATGCAAACAGCTTAGGATTCCTAAAGAATACAAAAGGAAATAACGGGATAGACATCTCAGGAATATATGATTTGACTTTGTTAAACAAAGTATTACAAGAAAAAGGACTTGGAGAAATACGTTAAAAATATGAAATAAAGTTCTATCCATTGTTTCCATGATTTATTTTTTGGTTTGGTTTGAAAGTTATGTTTTTTCTAAAACCAAACATTAACTGATAATAGGTGTAATTTATTTCTACCTTATTCACCAGATTCCTGCAAACCCGTTAACCATAAAGAATAGGTATAATTCGCATAATAATAGAATAACTTGCATATTCAATAGCCATATTATATGACTGCTACAAAGAAGTCTTGAAATGAAATTCAAAATATCGCAGTCAAAAAACAGATATAAATCACAACACACCTATCAACACAAACAAAAATCAAGATCCATTTCAATCCTTCTCACGATTTTTGTAACCTTTGCAATATTAACAAGTTATTCAATTTACAGTGTAAACGCACAACAAACCCCATCAGAAAAAACAAGCACCTTAAGAATAGGCTATTTTCCAAACATAAATCACGCTCAGGCGGTTATTGGACTCAATAACGGGGACTATCAAAAGAGTCTAGGGAACAACACAAATGTTGAAACATTTGTTTTCAACGCAGGACCATCAGCCATTGAAGCATTGTTAGCAAAGAGAATCGATGTCACATACATCGGCCCCAATCCCGCAATCAATGGATATGTAGTCTCAGGTGGGAATGATGTAAGGGTCATAGCAGGGGCATCAAGCGGGGGGGCATCATTTATTGTGAGAAATGACGCAGGAATAGAATCGGTTGACGATTTGGGCGGAAAGAAATTTGCCTCCCCACAGTTGGGCAATACACAGGACATATCGCTTAGAAAGTACATAATTGACAATGGGTTCAATACGGTGGAAAATGGCGGAAATGTAACAATTGTACCGGTAGCAAATGCAGACATAGTCACACTCATGCTAAAGAAAGAAATCGATGGGGCATGGGTTCCCGAACCATGGGCAACAACATTAGTAAACGAGGCAAACGGTAAAGTGTTTGTCGATGAGAGGGATTTATGGCCACCTGAAGGGAAATTCGTTACAGGAAACATCATCGTTAGAACGGACTATTTGATAGAAAACCCCGACGTAATAGAAAATCTATTGGAAGTCCATGTAGATGAAACTTTAAGAATAAACAATAACAAAGAAAAGGCAATAAGTGAATTTAACGTTCAACTAAAGAAACTAACTGGAAAAACAATACCGGAAAATGTTTTAGCAACTGCAGTGACAAAGATGGAATTCACATATGACCCAATAAAACTATCATTAATCAAAGATGCCAATGATGCCTATGACCTTGGATTGATAGAGAAGGGAAAAGAAAGACCAAATTTATCAAATATCTATGATTTGACACTATTAGATAAAGTTCTAGCAGAAAGAGGACTTGATCCTATTGGGGGCACCCTCATAAACAACAACAATGCATCAAACTCGGCTGCATCCGGAGACGCATTAGCAGACATTGTGAGCTAACAGCACAACAAAAAAAAATACAAATTACCATTATTTTTTAATGTAAAAGCCTGATCCCACAGCACAATTATCAACCTAAAAAAATTTGACTATAAACATATTTTGGCTTTAAAATTTTGATACCATATAAATAATCTTTATTGCATCACAGGCAAACCAAAAATGTAGGTAGTTGATTTAAGATACTCTGAGCAAGGCAAAATCACAACAACTAAATTCAAATCCTGACAAAACCACAAAACAAAATAAACACTTTTTCCTTCCTTCTTTTCCATTTTATCTTGAATTATATTCTTTTTTTTTGTCTGTAAAAACGATTTTAAATGGCTATTACTAGGTTTATTATATATAATCATGATTAATAATGATCAGCTAAGTACACTTATTAAAAAAGCTAGGGAAACCACCCCAAAAAAGAAGTTTACTCAATCAGCAGAAATAACATTGGTTTTAAAGGATATTGACGTCAAAAAGGGGTTTAGTTTGAACGAAATAGTGGTATTGCCAAACCCCACAAAAGAAGGAGCGTCATTATGTGTTTTGGGATCTGGTGATATGGGTCTGAGAGCTAAAAGGGCAGGTGTTGAAACAGTATTGGAGCCCGACACACTTGATAGACTTGGATCAAATAAAAGAGACGCAAGGAAAATAGTGCGTGCCCATGATTTTTTCCTTGCAGATGCAAGTTTAATGTCATCAGTAGGTCGTGCCTTAGGCCAATTTTTAGGTCCTAAAGGTAAAATGCCCACCCCACTACCCTATGGTGCCCCAATTGAAACAATAGCCACAAGGTTAAGATCATCTACAAGAATCCGTTCAAAAAACCAATTGAACATGTCTACCAAAATAGGTGACGAGGATTTAACTGATGAGCAGATAGCAGCAAATGCTAACGCAGTTATTTCAGCGGTAGAAAAAAGACTTCCACAGGGCGATAAAAATCTCAGAAACACAATAATAAAGTTTACAATGGGAAAAGCCATCAAAATGAACAGTTTAAACAAACAAGCAAAAAGTGAAAGTGCATGAGCCAAACAACAGCAGAAGCACCCACAATAAATAAATTAAACAGGTCCAGCTATCCAGAAAAAAAGGTAAAATTACATGATGATCTCCAAAACTTGGCCAAATCATACAATGTAATTGCACTCTCGAAGATGACAAAGGTCAGATCGGCTCAATTGATGTCAATTAGGAAAAAATTCAGAAACGACATCAAAATACTAACAATAAAGAACAAAGTAGCTCAAAGGTCTTTTGAGAAAATTTTTGATGACGTCAAAGGACTAGAATTTCTAAATCACGAGCTTGAAGGCCAATGCGCTTTAATGTTCACCAATATAAGCCCCTTTAAACTAAACCTAACATTTGACAAAAACAAAATATTTTTAGCAGCTAAAGGGGGAGATATCGCTCCAAATGAACTGGTTATTCCTGCAGGAAACACAGGAATTAACCCTGGTCCTGTTTTATCGGAATTCAAAGAATCCAAAGTCCCAACAAAGATAGACCAGGGTACAATTTGGGTATCAAAAGACACGGTTGTTGCAAAACCTGGAGATGTGATTTCACAAAAACTAGCAGCCCTCTTAAGCAAGCTAAACATCAAACCAATAGAGGCCGGTATTGCGGTCAATTTTGCAATATCAGAAGGCCTAGAATTTAAAGAAAAAGATCTCAAGATTGTCATTGAAGAATATGTTCAAGACCTAATTAGATCATACCAGAAAGCTTTGGCATTGTCGGTAGAAGCAGCATACTTTAGCAAAGAAACGATGCCGCTAATTTTAATCAGAGCAAAACAACATGCCATTTCATTATCAAGCGAATCAGGATACATATCTCCGGATACTGCCGAATTAGTGATATCAAAAGCCAATTCAATTGCCACGAGCTTATCTCAACAGCTTGATTCAAAGGGCTATAAAGTTAATATCTAATTAGCTCTCTTTTTTTTATAACAGATCATTTATCAGATTTCCAAAATCCGTTTTCAAATACACTATAACTCTAAGTACAGGTCTTGCAAAACATTGTTCTAAGTAGATAAACAATAAAACTAAGAATAAAGAAATTTTAGTTTAAAACAGTATATTGAAAGAAAAAAAATTAACCGAATAAAGAAGACAAGCCTTCCAAGGCTTCCTCTTCTTTTTTCTCTTCTTTTTTCTCGTCTTCCTTATCTAGGGCAGATCCAGC